>NZ_SMJY01000211.1:0-10190 GCF_004348355.1 Micromonospora sp. KC721
GGGGTGAACGCCGGCAGGTCCGACCCGGACCGCGGGTCCATGAAGGCGTCCTCATCGGACTCGTACCGATACACCATGTGAGATAGAGTAGGGGCGATTGTCCCTTTAGAGGGTAATAATGGAAAATTGTGGTGCGGCGCGTCGCGATCTGCTGCCGAGGCGGCCGTGGCCCGGCGAGACGCCGGTGGGAGAATGCCCGACGTGACCGGCGACCACTACTTCTCCACCGAGCCCACCGCCACCGCCCATCCGCGCGAGGTTGAGTTCTGCGTCGCCGGACGCGACTACACCCTCACCTCCGCCGGCGGGGTGTTCTCGGCCGACCGGCTCGACCCGGGCACCGGGGTACTGCTGCGCAAGGCCGAACTGCCGGCCAGCGGCACCGGCGGCGACCTGCTCGACATCGGCTCCGGGTTCGGGCCGATCAGCTGCGTCCTCGCCACCCGCGCACCCGCCGCCATCGTCTGGGCGGTCGACGTCAACGAACGGGCCCGAGCACTCACCGCCGCCAACGCCCGCCGGGTCGGCGCCGCCGACCGGATCCGCGCGGTCGCCCCCGACGAGGTGCCCGCCGACGTCACCTTCACCCAGATCTGGTCCAACCCGCCGATCCGGATCGGCAAGGCGGAGCTGCACGACCTGCTGCGCCGCTGGCTGCCCCGACTCGCCCCGGACGGGACCGCCTGGCTGGTGGTGGCCCGCCACCTCGGCGGCGACTCGCTGCACCGGTGGCTGGTCGACGAAGGCTGGCAGGTCGACCGGCACGCCAGCCAGAAGGGCTACCGGGTGCTGCGGGTCAGCCGGTAAACGAGTGTCGGCCGGGCCGGCCGTTCCGGCAGGATGCCGGCGTGGGATACGTGGACGTGGCAGCGGTCGGGCACATCCTGCCCGACGGCCGGGAACTCTTCACCGACGTGTCGTTCCGGGTCGGTGAGGGTGCCAAGGTCGCCCTGGTCGGCCCGAACGGCGCGGGCAAGACGACGCTGTTGCGGATGGTCGCCGGTGACCTGCCGGTGAAGACCGGCGCGGTCGCCCGGGCCGGCGGCCTCGGGGTGATGCGGCAGTTCATCGGCATGATCGGGGACGAGACCACGCTCGCCGACCTGGCGCTCTCGCTCGCCCCGCCGGCGCTGCGCGACGCCGGCCGCCGACTCGCCGAGACCGAGGCGGCCATGCGGGCGGCCGAGCTGCGCGGCAAGTACAGCTCCGCCGCCGGCAAGGCCCAACTGGCGTACGCGGACGCGCTCGCCGTCTGGGGCGAGGCCGGCGGGTACGACGCCGAGGTGCTCTTCGACACCGTCACCACCATCGTGCTGGACCTGCCCTGGGACGCCGCCCGGGAACGTCCGGTGCGGACCCTCTCCGGCGGCCAGCAGAAACGCTTCGCCCTGGAGCTGCTGCTGCGCGGCACCGACGAGGTGCTGCTGCTCGACGAGCCGGACAACTTCCTCGACGTGCCCGGCAAACGGTGGCTGGAAGCGCGGCTGCGCGAGTCCGGCAAGTCGGTGCTCTACGTCTCCCATGACCGGGAACTGCTCGCCCAGACCGCCGACCGGGTGGTCGCCGTCGAGGGCGGCAGCGCCTGGGTGCACCCCGGCGGCTTCGCCAGCTGGTACGACGCCCGCGTGGCCCGGCACGACCGCCTCGACGAGCTGCGCAAACGGTGGGACGAGGAGCACCAGAAGCTGCGCGAGCTGATGCTGATGTACAAGCAGAAGGCCGCGTACAACTCGGCGATGGCGTCGCGGTACCAGGCCGCGCAGACCCGGTTGCGCAAGTTCGAGGAGGCCGGGCCGCCGCCCGTACCGCCGAAGGACCAGGACATCCGGATGCGCCTGCACGGCGGGCGGACCGGCAAGCGCGCGGTCGTCTGCGACCAGCTGGAACTCGACGGCCTCACCTACCCCTTCGACCTGGAACTGTGGTACGGCGACCGGGTCGCCGTGCTCGGTGCCAACGGGACGGGGAAGTCGCACTTCCTGCGGCTGCTCGCCCGGGGCGGCACCGACCCCGACCCGGCCCACACCCCGGTCGACGCGGCTGCCGCGCTCGCCCCGGTCGCCCACGCCGGGGTGGTACGCCTCGGCGCCCGGGTCCGGCCCGGCCACTTCTCCCAGACCCACGACCGGCCGGAGTTGATGGAGAAGACGCTGGTCGACATCCTGTGGCGCGGCGACGAACACCGGGCCGGCATGGACCGGCACGCGGCGATGGCCGCGCTCAGCCGGTACGAGCTGGCCGGGCAGGGCGATCAGCGCTTCGGCACCCTCTCCGGCGGCCAGCAGGCCCGGTTCCTGGTGCTGCTGCTGGAGCTGTCCGGAGCCACCCTGCTGCTGCTCGACGAGCCCACCGACAACCTGGACCTGGCGTCGGCGGAGGCGCTGGAAGCGGGGCTGGCCGGCTTCTCCGGCACGGTGGTCGCGGTGACCCACGACCGGTGGTTCACCCGATCCTTCGACCGGTTCGTGCTGTTCCGGGGCGACGCTGAGGTGGTGGAGACGCCCGAGCCGGTGTGGGACGTGGCGTGACGGCAGCCCGGGTGGCACCCGACCGGGCCGGCATAGGGTGGAGCCGTGACTGACATGACCTACCGCCGGCTGGGCGACTCCGGGCTCGTGGTGTCCGTGGTCGGCATCGGCTGCAACAACTTCGGGCGCAAACTCGACCTCGACGGCACCCGCGCGGTGGTCGACGCCGCGCTCGACGCCGGGATCAACTTCTTCGACACCGCCGACATCTACGGCGAGCCGCACGGCACCTCCGAGGAACTGCTCGGTCAGGCGCTGAAGGGCCGCCGCGACGACGTGGTGGTGGCCACCAAGTTCGGCATGTCGATGGGGGGCCGCAACGGCCGGGACTTCGGGGTGCGGGGTTCCCGCCGCTACGTCGTGCGGGCCGTGGAGGCGTCCCTGCGCCGGTTGGAGACCGACCACATCGACCTGTACCAGCTGCACGAGCCCGACCCGGGCACCCCGATCGACGAGACCCTGGCCGCCCTGGACGACCTGGTCCGGGCCGGCAAGGTGCGCTACCTCGGCAACTCCAACTTCACCGGCTGGCAGATCGCCGACGCCGACTGGACGGCCAAGACCCGGGGACTGACCCGGTTCGTCAGCGCCCAGAACCACTACAATCTGCTCCAGCGGGACGCCGAGGTCGAGGTCATCCCCGCGTGTGAACGCTTCGGGCTGGGACTGCTGCCGTTCTTCCCGCTCGCCAACGGGCTGCTCACCGGCAAGTACAAGCGGGGCGAGGCACCGCCCACCGGCAGCCGGCTCTCCGGTGGCGGCCGGTACGCCCAGCGCCTCGCCGCCGCGAACTGGGACACCATCGAGGCGATCGAGGCGTACGCGGCCGAGCGGGGTCTCACCATGCTCGACGTCGCCATCGGTGGGTTGGCTGCCCGACCGGCGGTGGCCTCCGTGATCGCCGGCGCCACCACCCCTGAGCAGGTGCAGGCGAACGCGGCGGCCGGCGGTTGGCACCCCACCGACGAGGACCTGGAAGCCCTCGACACCCTCCTCTGACGGCGCGGAGCGGCCCGACGGCTGGGGCGGCGGTGCGGCCGGTGGACGGGAAACCGCGCCCTGGCCCTTGGCGGATCGGCGAGTTCGTCGTACGGTAAGCCGCAAGTGACCCACGGGAGCCCGGTGCACCGGGCTGAGAGGGGGGCTGAAGCCCCCGACCGTCGAACCTGATCCGGGTAATGCCGGCGCAGGGAGGAGAGTTGCCGTGCCGTCCCTCGGGCGACTGCATCTGATTACCGACACCCGGCCGGGGCGGGATCCCCTGGTGGTGCTGCGCGCCGCCCTGCCGGTGGCCCGCGCCGAGCTGGTCGTCCAGGTCCGGGTGACCGACGACACCACCGACCGGCAGGCGTACGACCTGACCCGGAAGGTGGTCGCGCTCTGCGCACCGTACGGGGCGACCTGCCTGGTCAACGACCGACTGCACGTCGCGCTCGCGGCCGGGGCCGCCGGTGGGCACGTCGGCGCCGACGACCTGCCCGTCGGGGCGGCCCGCCGGGTGCTCGGGGCCGCCGCCGTGCTCGGGGCCACCGCCCGCGAGCCGGGCGCCGCCGCCGAGGCGGTCGCCGCCGGGGCCAGCTACCTGGGCGTCGGCCCCTGCTACGGGACCAGCACCAAGTCCGGGCTGCCCGATCCGATCGGCCCCGCCGGGGTACGCGCCGTCGCCCGGGCGGTGCGGGTACCGGTGATCGCCATCGGCGGGGTGACGGCGGCGGCGGTGCCGGCGTTGCGGGCCGCCGGGGCGTACGGGGTGGCGGTGGTGGCGGCGCTGTCGCAGGCCGCCGACCCGGCGCAGGCCACCGCGGAACTGCTCGGAGCACTGACGTGCTGACCCGACCGGACGTCGCCGTGGTGGGGGCGGGGCCGGTCGGGCTGGCGATCGCGTGGCGGTGCGCCGTGAACGGGCTGCGCGTCGTGGTCCACGATCCCGCCCCGGGCTCCGGAGCCTCCCGGGTCGCCGCCGGGATGCTCGCCCCAGTCGCCGAGGCGTACTTCGGGGAACACGAGTTGACCGGGCTGCTCGCCGAGTCCGCCGCCCGCTGGCCCCGCTTCGCCGCCGAACTGGCCGAGGCCGCCGGCACGCAGTTCGGCTACCGGACCGAAGGCACCCTGATGGTCGGGCTGACCGGCGACGACCTGGCCGAGGCGCGGCGGCTGTGGACGTACCAGCAGGGGTTGGGACTGCCGATCACGCCACTGCGCCCCTCGCAGCTGCGGGAACGCGAACCGGCGTTGGCGCCCCGGGTGCGCGGCGGCGCGGTCGCCCCCGGCGACCACCAGGTCGACCCGCGCCGGCTGGTCACCGCGTTGCGGGCGGCGGCCGAGCGGGCCGGTGCGACGCTGGTCCCCGGGCCGGTCGCCCGACTGGCCGACGTGGACGCCCGGGTCACCGTGGTCGCCGCCGGCTGCGGTGCCGCCGCCCTCACCGGGCTGCCGGTACGACCGGTGAAGGGGCAGGTGCTTCGGCTCCGCGCGCCCGGCCGCGCCGCGCCGGACTTCCGGCACGTGATCCGCGGGTACGCCGACGGCGAGTCCGTCTACCTGGTGCCCCGCGCCGACGGCGAGGTGGTGGTCGGGGCGACCGTCGAGGAACGCTCCGACACGGCGGTGACCGCCGGAGCGGTGCTGCGACTGCTGCGCGCCGCCGTCGACCTGCTCCCCGACCTGGCCGAGTACGACCTGGTGGAGGCCGTCGCCGGGCTGCGCCCCGGCACGCCGGACAACGCGCCGATCCTCGGCCCGCTGCCCGGCCACCCCGGTGTGCTGGCCGCCACCGGTCACCACCGGCACGGCATCGTGCTCACCCCGGTCACCGCCGACCTGATCACCGAGCTGGTCGTCACCGGGCAGGCGGACCCGCTGCTTGCGCCGTTCACGCCGGAGCGGTTCACCGCCGCGAGCACCGAAAAGGAGCGTACGTGGAACTGATCGTCAACGGGGCCGGGCGGACCGTGCCCGGCGGAGCCACCGTGGCCGATGTGGTGCGCGAGGTCACCGACCAGCGGCGCGGACTCGCGGTCGCGGTCAACGGCGAGGTGGTGCCGCGTACCGGCTGGCCGGCGACGGTGCTGCGCGACGGCGACCGGGTCGAGGTGCTCAGCGCCGCCCAGGGCGGGTGAGCGGGATGGCCTTCGAGATCGGCGGTGTCACCTTCAATTCCCGGCTGATCCTCGGTACCGGCGGCGCGGCCAACCTGCACGTGCTGGAACAGGCGATCCGGGCCTCCGGCACCGAGTTGGTCACCCTGGCCCTGCGCCGCGTCGACACCGCCCCGGGCACCGCCGGTGGGCTGCTCGACCTGCTGGACCGGTGCGGGGTGCGGCTGCTGCCCAACACCGCCGGCTGCTACACGGCCGGCGAGGCGGTGAAGGTGGCACACCTGGCCCGGGACGCGTTCGACACCGACTGGGTGAAGCTGGAGGTGATCGGCGACGAGCGCACCCTGCTGCCCGACGGGGTGGAGCTGCTGCGGGCCGCCGAGGAACTGGTCGCCGACGGGTTCACCGTCCTGCCGTACACCTCGGACGACCCGATCCTGGCCCGCCGGTTGGCCGACGTCGGCTGCGCGGCGGTGATGCCGGCTGGCTCACCGATCGGTTCCGGGCTGGGGGTGAGCAACCCGCACCACATCCGGCTGATCCGGCAGAGCGTCGACGTGCCGGTGGTCCTCGACGCCGGCATCGGCACCGCCTCCGACGCGGCGCTGGCGATGGAGCTGGGCTGCGACGCGGTGCTGCTGGCCAGCGCCGTCACCCGGGCCGAGGACCCGGTGGCGATGGCCACCGCGATGCGGTACGCCGTCGGGGCCGGTCGGTTGGCGTACGGCGCGGGACGGATCGCGCGCCGCTTCCACGCCCTCCCCTCCACCCCGGACGAGGGAAGGCCCGACCTGTGACGCCCTCCGTGGACCTGGCTCCGGCTCCGGCTTCGGGGGATTCTGGAAGATGCCGGCCCTCGCAGGGGCCGTTCCCTTCCCAGATCCGTGTGCCGGCGCCGACCGGGGTCGTGGTGCTCACCGATCGGCGGGAGGCGCGGAAGCCGCTGGCCGAGGTCGTGGCGGGGGCCGCCGCCGGGGGAGCGCGGTGGGTGGTGCTGCGGGAGAAGGACCTGCCGCGGCCCGAGCGGCTCGCGCTCGCCGCCGAACTGCGCGCCATCCTCGCCGAGGTCGGCGGCACGCTGGTCGTCGCCGGCCCGGACCCGCTCGACGGCGACGCCGTACACCTGCCGGCCGCCGGCCCGTACCCGCCGCCGGTCGTCGGACTGGTCGGCCGCTCCTGCCACGACGAGGCGGAGCTGGCCCGGCTGACCACCGAGCACTACGTGACCCTGTCGCCGGTCTGGCCGACACGGACCAAACCCGGTTACGGCCCACCCCTGCACCCGTCCGGGCTGCGGCGGCTGATCCGGCGCAGCCCGGTGCCCGTCCTCGCGCTCGGCGGCATCGAAACCCCCGAACAGGTCAGCGCCTGCGTCGAGGCCGGCGCCACCGGGGTGGCCGTACTCGGGGTGATCATGCGGGCTGACGACCCCACCACGGCGGTCACCGCGCTGGGCAGCGCACTCGCCGAGGCGGCCACCACGGTGTCGCCCACCCCGCACGTCTCGGTGGACGCCCGACCGCAACCACGGGAGAACCAGTGACGCCGACGACCGTGCTCACCATCGCCGGATCCGACTCCGGCGCGGGAGCGGGCATCCAGGCCGACCTCAAGGTCTTCGCCGCGCTGCGCGCGTACGGCACCAGCGTGATCACCGCGATCACCGCGCAGAACACCCGGGGCGTCGACGCGGTGCTGCCACTGCCTCCCGGCACCGTCGCCGACCAGTTGGACAGCGTCCTGGTCGACTTCACGGTGCGCGCGGTGAAGACGGGAATGCTCGGCAGCCCGGCCGTCGCCGACACGGTCGCCGAGGCGGCGAAGGCGGGACGGCTGCCGCACCTGGTCGTCGACCCGGTGCTGGTCGCCACCAGCGGGCACCGGCTGGGCGTGGTGGCGGCGGTCGAGCGGCTGCTGCCGTACGCGCAGGTGGTGACGCCTAACCGGGCGGAGGCCGCGGCCCTCACCGGACGCCCGGTGACCACGGTCGAGGAGATGGTCGACGCGGCCCGGGCGCTCGCCGCCGCCGGCCCCGCCTGGGTCGTGGTGACCGGCGGCGACGTCGACGCGGACGGCGAGGCGGTGGACGTGCTCTGCGGGGGCGGGACGACCACGCTGCTGCGTGCGCCCCGGGTGGATACCCGGCACCAGCACGGCACGGGCTGTTCGTTCTCGGCGGCGGTCGCCGTCCGGCTGGCGGCGGGCGACCCCGTGCCGGTCGCGGTCGCCGCCGCCAAGGAGTACGTCACCCGCGCGCTGACCGGCGCGCGGGACTGGGAGTTGGGCGCGGGACACGGCCCGCTGGACCACTTCGGCTGGTCCGGTTGACCATCAGGGAGGCTGTCATGCAGGCACGTCGCAAGGTCTACGTCGAGGGGTCACGGCCGGACGTCCGGGTGCCGTTCGCCGAGGTGGAACTGACCGGGGACAACCCGCCGGTGCGCCTCTACGACACCTCCGGCCCGGGTTCGGACCCGCAGGTGGGGCTGCCACCGCTGCGCGGGCAGTGGATCGCCGAGCGCGGGGATGTCGCGCCGGTGCGGGGCGCCGGCACGCCGCTGGCCGGGGCCGACGGGAAGCGGCCCACCCAGCTCGCGTACGCGCGGGCCGGGATCGTCACCCCGGAGATGGAGTTCGTGGCGATCCGGGAGGGGATGGCGCCGGAGTTCGTCCGGGACGAGATCGCGGCCGGCCGTGCGGTGTTGCCGCTGAACGTCAACCACCCGGAGTGCGAGCCGGCGATCATCGGCAAGGCGTTCCTGGTGAAGGTGAACGCCAACATCGGCACCTCGGCCGTCACCTCGTCCGTCGCCGAGGAGGTGGAGAAGCTGACCTGGGCGACCCGGTGGGGCGCGGACACCGTGATGGACCTGTCGACCGGCAAGCGGATCCACGAGACCCGGGAGGCGATCGTCCGCAACTCGCCGGTACCGATCGGCACCGTGCCGATCTACCAGGCGCTGGAGAAGGTCGGCGGCGACCCGGTGAAGCTCAGCTGGGAGGTCTTCCGGGAGACCGTCATCGAGCAGGCCGAGCAGGGCGTGGACTACATGACCGTGCACGCCGGGGTACTGCTGCCGTACGTGCCATTGGCGGTCGACCGGGTCACCGGGATCGTCTCCCGGGGCGGCTCGATCATGGCCGCCTGGTGTCTGGCGCACCACGAGGAGAACTTCCTCTACACCAACTTCCGGGAACTGTGTTCGCTGCTCGCCAAGTACGACGTGACCTTCTCCCTGGGTGACGGGCTGCGTCCCGGCTCGATCGCGGACGCCAACGACGAGGCGCAGTTCGCCGAGCTGCGCACGCTGGGGGAGCTGACCAGGATCGCCTGGGAGTACGACGTCCAGGTCATGATCGAGGGTCCGGGGCACGTGCCGATGCACAAGATCAAGGAGAATGTGGACCTGCAGCAGGAGTGGTGCCACGAGGCCCCGTTCTATACCCTCGGGCCGCTGACCACCGACATCGCGCCCGCGTACGACCACATCACCTCCGCCATCGGCGCGGCGATGATCGGCATGTTCGGCACCGCGATGCTCTGCTACGTCACCCCCAAGGAGCACCTCGGCCTGCCGGACCGCGACGACGTCAAGGCGGGCGTGATCGCGTACAAGATCGCGGCGCACGCGGCGGATCTGGCCAAGGGGCATCCGGGCGCGCAGGCATGGGACGATGCGCTGTCCAAGGCGCGGTTCGAGTTCCGCTGGTCCGACCAGTTCAACCTCTCGCTCGACCCGGAGACCGCCCGGTCGTACCACGACGCGACGCTGCCCGCCGAGCCGGCGAAGACCGCGCACTTCTGCTCGATGTGCGGGCCGAAGTTCTGCTCCATGAAGATCACTCAGGAACTGAAGGACTACGCCGCGCGCGGCATGAAGGACAAGTCCGAGGAGTTCGTTTCCTCCGGCAGCCGCGTCTACCTGCCCCTGGCCTGAGCCTCCACCCGCTGTCGCGGTGGGGTCAGGGTCTGGGTTGGTCGGGCTGGTGGTGGCGGCCGGTGGTACGCAGGGACCGGCGGGCGCTCTGCGTCTCCGGCTCGTTGTCGGCCAGCGGCTTGCTCAGCCCGCTGACCCAGTCGACGAACTCCGCGTCCTGGACGGCCATCGGCTCCTGCTCCGGGCCGTCGCCGGCGGGGTCGGCGTCCCTGCCCCGGCCGCGCCGGAACAGGCCGCGCCGCAACCGGGACAGCCCCGAGGCCGAGTCGCCGTCGGATTCGGCGGGGCTGTCCTTTCCGTCGGGTGCGCCCGGGTTGTCACCGGCGGTCGTGGCCGGGTCGGCCGGGTCGGCGTCCCAGCTCAGGATGACCGGCTTCGGGATCCCGTCGTCCTGCTCCGTGTCGGGGAAGGGCAGAGCCGGGCCGGTCGACGAACCGCCGAGGCCGGAGGACTCCCCGCTTGCGGCGGTGGCCAGATCCGGCAGGCGATGCCGGGGCCGGGGAGCCGGCTCGGCCGCCGTCGGTGTGCCGGGGAGCGTGGTGTCGGGGTCTGTGGTGTCGGGGTCTGTGGTGCCGGGGTCAGCCGACTCGGAAGTCCGCACGGGATCCGGCGTTTCCGCTTCGGTG
>NZ_SMJY01000212.1:0-10189 GCF_004348355.1 Micromonospora sp. KC721
GCCACGGCCCCGCTCCGCAGCGTCCGGCGGAACCCACCGCGACCACCCACGACAGCCCCGGCCCGGCCGGTACGGTGACCAACGACGCAGGCTGACGGGCCGTACGCCTGGCGGGCGGAGCCGGCCCACCAGCGGTCGGCCGGCACGGATCGGGGACGAGGCGCTGAGCGGGGTCGACGGGACGGGTGGCGGCACCGGCCCGGTCGTCGCGTCCCCGGGACGGACAACCCGGCTGGCCCGGCTGGTCACCGAGCTGACCGCGCCGGCCGTGCTGGTGAGCCTCCTGACCGTGCTGGTGGGCTGGCACGCGGCGGGCGTGCACGGACTGGCCTGGGGACTGCTCGCCACCCTCTTCGCCAGCGGCATCCCGTTCGCGTACATCCTCGGCGGGGTCCGGCGCGGGCGGCTCACCGACCACCACGTCCGGGTACGGGAGCAGCGGCGGGTGCCGCTGCTGTTCGGTCTGGTCTCGGCGGCGGCCGGACTGGCGGTGCTCGCCGCCCTCGGTGCCCCGCGCCCGATCCTCGCCCTGATCACGGCCGGAGTGGTCGGCCTGGGGGTGGCGGTGACCGTCAGTCACTGGTGGAAGATGTCGATCCACACCGCCGTGGCGGCCGGCACCGCGGTGGTCCTGGTGCTGACCTTCGGCCCCGGGCTGCTGGCCGTCGCGCCGTTGCCGGTCGTGACCGGCTGGTCCCGGCTGCGGCTGCGGGACCACACGGTGCCGCAGGTCGTGGTGGGTGGGGTGGTCGGCGCGCTGGTGGCCGGGGGTGTCTACGCCACGCTCGCCTGACTGTGAGCGTGGACGACGCCGGTGGTCAGGGGGTGTCGTCGGTGAGGTGGTGGCGGTTGGCCTGGAACCAGGCGTCCAGGGCGGCCGGGTCGTCCGGGTCGACGCCGTCGGCCATCAACCGGGCCACCGCCGCCGTGGCGGGGCTGCGCCGCTCACCGGTCTGGTAGAGCCGGGCGAACTCCGGCACCAGCTCCTCGATCATCTCGTCGGTCCGGGTGGCCGCCGGCTCCGGCAGCCCGCGCCGTCGCGCCGCGTACTCCGCCCAGGCCCGCAGCACCCGGGGCAGCATCGCCGCGTCGTCCATGTCCAGCACGGCCCGCCGGTGCACCCAGTCCAGCAGGAACAGGCCGGCCACGGCCGGGCTCCAGCGCAGCGGGTCGGCGTCCGGGAAGGTCGCCGCGTGATCGAAGATCAGGCCCAGGCAGAAGTGCAGCGAGGCCAACTCGGCGTCGCCGTCGAGGCTGCCCAGCCCGAACCGGGCCGCCTCCGGGGAGGTGAGGAAGGCGCGGACGAGGTCCGCCCGCTCGTCACCGGTGAGCGGCTCGGCGTCCCGGCCGGCGGTGTCGACGGGTGCGCCGGGCAGCAGCGCCAGCCGTGCCCCGACCAGCGCCCGGTCGGTGGCGAGCGAACCGTCGGTGGGGAGCTTCCCGAGGTCGTCGGTGACCGCGAGGTGGCGGCTCACCTCGCCGTGCATCCGGGCCGGGTCCTCCTCCCGGAACCAGGTCAGCTCGTCGGCGCCGCACATCTGCCGGACCTGGTCCAGGATCCGCTCGGCGGGACCGCCGACGAAGACGTCCTTGGTGATGCCGATGTTGTGGTCGACCAGCGCCACCAGCGCGTGCTCGGGGCCGCCCGCCGCGTCGTCGTACGCGAAGGTGGCCAGGTAGGAGGTCTGGTCGCCGTACACGTCCCCGTACGACCAGGTGCCGGTGAGGTGGACCCGGCCGAGCTGACCCGACCAGGCCGGGGCGCGGGTGCCGGGGCGCACCTTCGCCGCGCCCTCCGCGTCGGGCACCAGCGCGGCGAAGACCGACCGGATGGTGGTCGCGGCGGCGGTGCGCCGCCGGGCCGTGGCGGTCAGGAAACCGGCGACGAACTCACGCACCGCCCGTTCCCGGTCGGTTTCCGCGATCGCGTAGACGCTGCCCAGCAGGGCGGTGCCGAGCATCTCGGCGTCGAGGGCGCAGTCCAGGCGGGTCACGTCGCGGGCGGCGTGCAGCACCGCCTCGTAGGGGGTCTGTGGCGTGGCCATGGACCGACCCTACGCCGACCGGCGCTCCGGCGTCCCCGTCGTCAGCGGCCGGCGTCCCGCAGGGCCGCGCGGGCCTGCCCGTACCGGTCCAGGACGACCCGGACCGGAGCGACCACGAGCGCCGCTCCGACCGTGGCCACCGCCGCCGCCAGCCGGTCCTCGGCCCGCCGCCGGGCCCGGCGGGCCGCCCAACGCACCACCGGTCGGGTCAGCGCCGCCACCAGCAGCCCGGCGAGCAGACCGCCCAGGAGCAGCAGCGTGGGCAGCGGCACCTCGCCCACCATCGGGGTGTCCAGCGCCGGCAGCCCGAGGGCGCGCAGCGCGTACCCGAGCACCAGCCAACCGAGTCCGGCCACCGCGGCCAGGGTCACCAGCCACTGGAGGCCGCCGACGAGTCGCCACCACAGCGGCCGGCGGTCCATGCCCAGGTCGGTGCCGGCCACCGCGCGGTCCAGCGCGTCCGGCAGGTCGCCGAGGCGGGAACGGGCGGCTGCGGTGACCGCCTCCGGCCAGGGTGCGGGCAGGCCGTCCCCGCAGCGGTCGGCGACCTGCCGGACGGCCAAGCCGAGGGCGGAGCGCTGCGCGGCCGTCGGGTCGGGCACCGAGGTGGCCGCGACGAGGCTCTCCGCCGGCCGGTCGGCGTCCGCCGGCGGGCCGGGCAGGTGCAGCCGGCGCAGCGGGTCCGGCCGGAGCTTTCGCCAGCCCCGCACCACCGGCCAGCCGGTCGCGGCGGCGGCCCGGTGCCGGTACGCCCCCTCGACCGCGTCCGCCACCGTCGGCACCCCCGCCGCCCCGGCCAGGGCCCGGTCCAGCGCGCCCACGGTCGCCCGGTCCGGTGCGTCCACCGGCGGTTCCGCCCCGACCAACTCGCCCATGGCAGTGACGACCGAGTCCACGTCACCGGCGAGGCGGCGCAGCGCGGCCTGCCGCTCGGCGACCGTACCCTCCAGCGCCTGCCTGAGCCCGACGATGCCCGCCGGATCCACCGCGTACGTGGTCAGCAGCGGCACCCCCGCGAGCCCGTCGGCGTCGAGGAGGCGGCGCAGGTCGTCGACGACCCGGGGCAACTCCGCCGGGGGCAGCCGGTCGGCCTGGTTGAGCACGACCAGGGTGACGTCCCGGTGCCGGTGGAACTCACGCAGGTAACTGGTGTGAATCAACCGGTCGGCGTACTTCTGCGGGTCGACCACCCACACCACCAGGTCGACCAGGCCGAGCAGCCGGTCCACCTCCAGCCGATGGGATCGCTGCACCGAGTCGAAGTCGGGCAGGTCCAGCAGGACCAGCCCGTGCAGGGCCGACTCGTCGTCGCCGTCGAGCGCGCTCTCCCGGACGAACCGGTGCCGGGGCAGTACGCCGACCCAGTCGAGCAGCCGGTTCGCGCCGTCGAGCGGCCCCCACACGCAGGCGTGCGCGACCCCGGTGGTGGGCCGCCGCACCCCGACCGGGGAGAGTTCCAGCCGGGCCAGGGCGTTGAACAGGCTGGACTTGCCACTGCCGGTGGCACCGGCGAGGGCCACCACGGTGTGGTCCCGGGACAGCGACAGTCGGGTGCCGGCTCGTTCGACCAGGGTGTGCGCGGCGACGAGCCGGGAGTCGGGGACCTGCCCGTCCACCGCGTCGAGGAACCGGCGGACCGCGTCGAGGCGGGTGACCAGGGCGTCGGCGTCGACCAACTGGTCGCCCCGGAACATCTCACGGAGCCGGCCGGTGATGCCCGTCACCGGCGGTCCCTCACGGGCAGGGCGGTCGGCTCGCCGTCGCCGAGGCCGCTGTCGTGTCGGGCCGCCTCGACCCGGTCGGCGGCCCGACGCAGCTCCGCGCCGGTGTCCGCGCCGGGACGGGCCTGTTCGGTACGCGCCAGGTAGCGCGTGGCCTCGTCGTCCAGCAGCGTCCGTACCCGGTCCAGCAGGTCGGCCCGGGCCTTGTTGGCCAGGGTTCGCACGGCCTGGTCGCCGAAGATGGCCTGGAGCACGCCCTGCGCGGCGACGGTGGTGCCCGCCCCGGTGGCCACCTCCAGCCCGGTCGGGATGAACGCCGTCGAGGCGAACACCGCGATCATGACAGCGAGACCGGTGGCGTTGACCGCGTACGCGGCCGTGCGGGCCACGAACCGTTTGTCACTGCCCTCCGTCCGTACCAGCTCCAGCACGCCGCGTTGCCAGTCCCGGACCAGCCGTTCGGCCCGTTCCGGCAGGTCGGGGGAGGGATGGGCCAGCTCCGGTGCGAGCAGTGCCGCCCCCGCCGGGTGCGCCTTCCAGCTGGTGTACGCGCTCTCCGCGGCCTCTGCGGCGACCGCGCGCAGCAGGGTGACCAGCTGCGACTCGATGGCGTCCCGCAGCTCGGTGGCGGGCGTGGCGGGTCGCCCGGTGACCGCGGCGACGAGCCGGTCGCGCAACCGGCTGATGCGTGCCTCCACCGTCCGGAAGAACTCGCCGGTGCCGACGAACTCCTGCCAGCGGGCCAGCACCTCACCGCGAAGCAGCCGGCCGTCCTTGAGGCCGGCCTCGACCGTCCGTTTCGCCGCCCGGTACGCCGCCCGGACCCGTTCGTCGAGCGCGTCGGCGGCGGCGATCTGCTCGTCGGCGGCCTCGGCCAGCGCCTCGACGGTGGGGTGCAGCGAGGCGAGCGCGCCGTCCAGGGTCTGCCGGACCACGGCGGCCCGGGCATCGGCGTCGGCGGCCAGCCCGGCGAACCAGTCGCCCAACGGCGCGGTGACCCGTTCGGGCAGCAGGCCCTGGCCGTCGACCCAGGTCTCGGGCAGGACGAACAGCGGCGCGGTGTCGAGCTGCTGGGCGGCGAGCATCTCCGACAGGTGGGCGGTGACCTCGTCGATGGCCTCCGGCGGCACCCGGTCGAGCACCAGGGCGATCGCGGCACCCCGGGAGCGGGCGCTGCGCAGCAGTTCCCAGGGAACGGCGTCGGCGTACCGGGCGGCGGTGGTGACGAAGAGCCAAAGGTCGGCGGCGGCCAGCAGTTGGCCGGCCAGGGCCCGGTTGGCGTCGACCACCGAGTCGATGTCGGGCGCGTCGAGGAAGGCCAGCCCGGGTGGGAGCGCGGGGGCGTTGACCAGTTGCAGGGTGCCCGGGTCCTCGCTGGGCTCGTTGGTGCGGGTCAGGCCGGGCAACAGCTGGCCCTGCCGGAACCAGGAGGAGTCGGCGGGGTTGCAGACCAGCACCGGGGAGCGGGTGGTGGGGCGCAGCACCCCGGCGGCGCTCACCCGCGCTTTCACCAGGCTGTTGACCAGGGTCGACTTGCCGGCTCCGGTGGAGCCGCCGACGACCACCAGCAGCGGCGCGTCGAGTCGGACGAGGCGGGGCAGCAGGTAGTCGTCGATCTGGTCGGCCAGCGCGGTGGCGGTACGCCGGGCCGGCTCGGTCGAGGGCAGGGCGAGCGGGAACCGGGCCACACCGATCGCGGCCCGCAGTTCGGCCAGTGCTGCCGGAAGGGCGTCTCCGGCGGTGTCCGACCCGTCCTGCGCGGCGCCCGGCGACCCGGTGCGGGCGGCGACAGCGGGCGCGCCGGACCGGGTGGCGGGATCGCCTTTCGTCGTCACCGCTAAAGCGTGCCCGACCGACGCTAAGGAAGACAACCAGACGGTAATAACGGTCGGGTTGCGTCGGGTCGACTCAACCCCAACTTGCGATTTGCGGGAGGCGTGGCACTATTGAGCCAGGTTCACTCAACTTGTGGTGTGGTCGCTGCGGGCGGCCCGCCGGGCAGGCCCTGCGACCTGCTCATCGTTACGAAGCGAGGAAGCGAAGATGGCACGTGCGGTCGGTATCGACCTCGGCACGACGAACTCCTGCGTCAGCGTTCTCGAGGGCGGTGAGCCCACCGTCATCGCCAACGCTGAGGGCTCGCGGACGACCCCGTCGATCGTCGCGTTCGCCCGCAACGGCGAGGTGCTCGTCGGTGAGGTCGCCAAGCGTCAGGCGGTGACCAACCCGGACCGGACGATCCGCTCGGTCAAGCGGGAGATCGGCACCAACTGGACCGTCGACATCGACGGCAAGAAGTACACCCCGCAGGAGATCTCGGCGCGGACGCTGATGAAGCTCAAGCGCGACGCCGAGGCGTACCTGGGCGAGCAGATCACCGACGCGGTGATCACCGTCCCCGCCTACTTCAACGACGGCCAGCGCCAGGCCACCAAGGAGGCCGGTGAGATCGCCGGCTTCAACGTGCTGCGGATCGTCAACGAGCCGACCGCGGCCGCCCTGGCGTACGGGCTGGACAAGGGCTCCAAGGAGCAGACCGTCCTGGTGTTCGACCTCGGTGGCGGCACCTTCGACGTGTCGCTGCTGGAGCTGGCCGAGGGCGTCATCGAGGTCAAGTCCACCTCCGGTGACAACCACCTCGGCGGTGACGACTGGGACCAGCGGATCATCGACCACCTGGTGAAGACCTTCCGGGGCGAGCACGGCATCGACCTGTCGCAGGACAAGATGGCCCTGCAGCGGCTCCGTGAGGCCGCCGAGAAGGCCAAGATCGAGCTGTCGGCGGCCACCACCACCAACATCAACCTGCCGTACATCACCGCCGGGGCGGCCGGCCCGCTGCACCTGGACGTGACGCTCAGCCGCGCCGAGTTCCAGCGGATGACGCAGGACCTGCTGGACCGCTGCAAGGGCCCCTTCGAGCAGGCCGTGAAGGACGCCGGGATCAAGATCTCCGACGTCGACCACGTCATCCTCGTCGGTGGCTCGACCCGGATGCCGGCCGTGACCGACCTGGTCAAGCAGCTCACCGGCAAGGAGCCCAACAAGGGCGTCAACCCGGACGAGGTCGTCGCCGTCGGCGCCGCCCTGCAGGCCGGTGTGCTCAAGGGCGAGGTCAAGGACGTCCTGCTGCTCGACGTGACCCCGCTGAGCCTGGGCATCGAGACCAAGGGCGGCATCTTCACCAAGCTGATCGAGCGCAACACCACCATCCCGACCAAGCGCTCCGAGGTCTTCACCACGGCCGACGACAACCAGCCGTCCGTGCTGATCCAGGTCTTCCAGGGTGAGCGGGAGATCGCCGCGTACAACAAGAAGCTCGGCACCTTCGAGCTGACCGGCCTCCCGCCGGCGCCGCGCGGCGTCCCGCAGATCGAGGTCACGTTCGACATCGACGCCAACGGCATCGTGAACGTGCACGCGAAGGACCTGGGCACCGGCAAGGAGCAGAAGATGACGATCACCGGCGGCTCCTCGCTGCCGAAGGACGACATCGAGCGGATGCGCCGGGACGCCGAGGAGCACGCCGAGGAGGACAAGCGCCGGCGCGACGAGGCGGAAACCCGCAACCTGGCCGAGGCGCTGCAGTGGCAGACCGAGAAGTTCCTCGCCGAAAGTGGCGACAAGCTGCCCGGCGAGAACCGTGACCAGATCAACGAGGCCCTGGGCGAGCTGCGCGGCGCGCTCGGCGGCCAGGACATCGAGAAGATCAAGTCGGCCCACGAGCGGCTCGCCCAGGTCTCCCAGCAGGCCGGTTCGCTGCTCTACTCCCAGCAGGCCGAGCAGGGCGAGCAGCCCGGCGCGGCCGGCCCGGGCGCGACCGGCGGCTCGAAGGCCGGCGGAGCCGACGACGTGGTCGACGCGGAGATCGTGGACGAGGACAAGAAGTGATGGTCCGTCCCGGACACGTACTCACGGCACAGGGATCGAGGTAGTCGCATGACGGAGAAGCCACGAGCCGCCGACCCGGTGGAGCCCGGGTCGGCGCCGGGTGGCTCCGGGCCCGCCGAGCAGACCGCCGGCGACGCGCCGCGGGTCGTCATCCGCAACAACCGCAAGCTCGGCAGGACCGAGGAGACGTCCGCCGCGGCCGACGCCGGGACGGACGTACCGGCCGAGGGCCTGGTCGAGGAGGGCGAGATCGTGGTCGACGAGATCGAGGTCGAGGCGGCCTCGGTCTCCGGCCCGGCGGTGGTCGACGCGCCGGCCCAGCCGGCCGGGGAGGCCGTCGCGCCGCTCGGCGCGGAACTGGAGGCTCTCCGGGCCGAACTCGACGAGCGGACCCGGGACCTGCAACGGGTGTCGGCGGAGTACGCCAACTACCGCAAGCGGGTGGACCGTGACCGCGGTCTGGTGCAGGAGCAGGCAACCGGTTCGGTGCTCGCCGCACTGCTGCCGATTCTGGACGACCTGGACCGGGCCCGCGAGCACGGCGACCTGGTCGGCCCGTTCGGCACCGTGGCCGAGCAGCTCACCACCGCGCTGGGCAAGTTCGGGCTCAGTGCCTTCGGTGAGCAGGGCGACCCGTTCGACCCGACCCGGCACGAGGCGGTCGCCCACCAGACCTCGGCCGACGTGGACGCGCCGACCTGCGTCCAGGTGATGCGCCGGGGCTACCTGCTCGGGGAGCGGCTGCTGCGGCCTGCGCTGGTCGCGGTCGCCGACCCGGAGTAATAGTGCGGGACCATCCGGTCGCCCCGCCCGCCGGAGCACGGCGGGCGGGGCGACCGGGCCACATGGCGAAGGGGGTGGACGGGTGAGTGCCAAGGACTGGATCGAGAAGGACTACTACGCCACGCTCGGCGTGCAGCAGTCCGCCTCCTCCGACGAGATCAAGAAGGCGTACCGGAAACTGGCCCGGCAGTCCCACCCGGACCACAATCCCGGTGACCCGAGGGCCGAGGAGCGGTTCAAGGCCGTCTCCGAGGCGTACGCGGTGCTCGGCGACGACGCCAAGCGCCGCGAGTACGACGAGATGCGCTCGCTGTTCGGCTCGGGCGCGTTCCGCCGTGGCGCACGCGGCCCGGGTCAACCCGGTGGAGCACCGTTCGACGTCTCCGACCTGTTCGGCGGCGGGGCCGGCGGGGACACCCGGTTCGGCGGCGGCGGCTTCACCGACCTGTTCAGTTCGATCTTCTCCGGTGGCGGGGCCGGTGGTCCGGCGCGGCCCCGGGGTCCGGCCCGGGGCCGAGACGTCGAGACCGAGGTCACGCTGGACTTCGACGACGCGGTACGCGGGGTGACCCTGCCGCTGACGCTGCGTGCCCCCGGAGTCTGTGACACCTGCCACGGTGACGGGGCCAGGCCCGGCACCAGCCCGAAGATGTGCCCGGCCTGCCACGGTGCCGGGGTCACCACCCGCAACCAGGGGTCGTTCAGCTTCTCCGAGCCGTGCCGCACCTGCCAGGGCGTGGGCACCGTGGTCGAGGAGAAGTGCCCCGAGTGCCAGGGCACCGGCGGGGTGACCAAGACCCGGACGTTGAATGTCCGGTTCCCCGGCGGGGTGGCCGACGGCCAGCGGATCCGGCTGGCCGGGCGCGGTGAGCCGGGCGAGCGCGGCGGGCCGGCGGGCGACCTGTTCGTACAGGTCAAGGTCCGCCCCGACGAGCTGTTCGGGCGCAGCGGGGACGATCTGACCCTGACCGTGCCGATCACCTTCGCCGAGGCGGTGCTCGGCACGAACCTGCGGGTGCCCACGCTCGACAGCGCGGTGACCCTGCGGGTGCCGCCGGGTACCCCGTCGGGGCGGGTGCTGCGGGCTCGCGGTAAGGGCGTGCAGCGCAGGGACGGCCAGGCCGGTGACCTGCTGGTCACGCTCGACGTGCTGGTGCCCGCGACGGTGTCGGACGAGGCCCGGGCGGCGCTGGAGTCGTTCGCGGCGCAGACGCCGCCGGCGGCTCGGGAACATCTCGACGCGCGGCTGCGTCGGGTTGGTTGACCGGTGTGGACTGCGGAGGTGAGCGGGATGTCGGACGGGTTCGTTGGTTCGGATGACCCTGCCTACGAGGCCAAGGTGCTGATGATTTCGGTCGCGGCGCGGATGGCGGGAATGCACCCGCAGACCCTGCGCCAGTACGACCGGCTCGGCCTCGTGCAGGCCGGCCGGGCGGCCGGGGGTGGTCGCCGGTACAGCGTGCGCGACGTGGTGCTGCTGCGCGAGGTGCAGCGGCTCAGCCAGGACGAGGGCGTGAACCTGGCCGGGGTCAAGCGGATCATCGGGCTGGAACGGCTGCTGGAGCAGGCGCAGCAGCGGGTGGCCCGGCTGGAGGCGGAGCTGGACGCGGCGTACCGCCGGATCGCGGAACTGGAGACGTTGGGCGGCTTTCCGCGCGGTGATCTCGTACCGACCAACCGCACCTCGACGGCGTTGGTGGTGTGGCGTCCCCGCCGTACCGACCGCTGACCTCGCCCCACGCCCAGCCC
>NZ_SMJY01000213.1:0-10177 GCF_004348355.1 Micromonospora sp. KC721
GGGTGCGGCGGTGGGCGCGGCGACGGAGCCAGCGGGTCAGTTCGAGCAGGCCGGTGACGGCCAGGGAGAGGCCGAGCCCGACGAGTAGCCCCCTGAGCGGGTCGCGTTCGAAGGCCAGCCCTCCGAAGTAGCCGAGCAGCCCGCAATAGGTACCCCAGGTGAGCGCGGCGAGGGCGTCGAAGAGCAGGAACCGGGACAGCGGGTAGCGGACCGCGCCCATGGTCAGGGTCACCGCGGTACGGCCGCCCGGGACGAACCGGGAGGTGGCCAGGATCGAACCGCCGCGTCGGGCCACCGCCCGGCGGGCCCAGTCCGAGCTGGCGCGGCGGCGGCTGCCGGCCGGCAGCCGGGCCAACCGGTGCGCGCCGCCGCCCCGGCCGATGGCGTACGAGACGTGGTCGCCGACGAGCGCGCCGAGGGTGGCCGCCGCGATCACCGCGACCAGGCCCGGTTCACCGCTGGCGGCGAAGACCCCGGCGGTGATCACCACCGTCTCGCTGGGTACCGCCGGGAAGAACGCGTCGACCGCGGTGACCGCGAAGATCACCAGGAACACCCACGGTGAGGCCACCGTGTGGTGAAGCAGGTCGAGCAGGGACTCCATGCCCCTCATGCTGGGCGCTCGACCGCCATCGGCGGGCCGGGTCGCCGGATCAGGTCGACGGAACCGGTCCGACCGGCCGGGGTCAGCGGACCGTGCCGACCAGGTGCGGACGGCCGGTCCGCGTGTCGTGCAGAGCGAAGTCCCAGGCCGGGGTGGCGCTGAAGGCGACCGTGGCGGGCAGGGGCACGGGCAGCTTGAAAGCCACCTCGACCGTGTACGCCTCGGGCAGTCGGTTCTCCAGTGCCACCAGGCAGCGGGCCTTGCTCCACATCCCGTGCGCGATCGGCCGGGGAAAGCCGAACAGCCGGGCCCCCAGCCGTGACGTGTGGATCGGGTTGTGGTCGCCGGAGACCCGGGCGTAGTCCCGACCGACCCGGGGACCGACCCGCCAGTGGGCGGTGGGCGTGGGCGGCGCGGGCCGTTCGGCGCGGTCACGGCCGCCCCCACCGCCCGATCCCGGCCGGCGGCCCAGGTACGTGGAGACGCCGTGCCAGACCTCCTCGCCGTCGACCGACCCGGTGAGTACCACGTCGATCTGCCGCCCCCGCTCGTGCGGGCGCAGGTTCTCCGCGTACGCGACGAAGTCCAGCGTCTCGCCGGCCCCGATCGGGCGGTGGACGCTGATCCGGTTTCCCACGTGCACCACACCGGTGAGCGGGATCGGAAACCCGGGCGTGGCCATCAGCCGCAGCGCCAGCGGAAAGCCCAGGACGTGCGGGTACGTGGCCGGCAGCGTGTCGGACAGCCGGAACCCGCAGACCCGGTCGTACTCGGCCAGGTGCGCCCGGTCGACGCTGATCCCGCTCACGGCGTACTCGACGGTCGGCGCGACGTCCGGCCGGCGGGACGGGCCGACGCCGGGCAGCGCGCCGAGCAGGGCCCGCCGGTACAGCGCGCCCCGCGCCGGCATCCGGGGCAGTTCGACCCGGTCCCGCCCGGCCGGACCCTGAACGGCGTACGCCGACAGGTCGTGGGTCTGCTCGACGTCCACGTCCGGCCCGGGGCCGGCGGCCCGGGCGGCGGCCAGGTCGGCCGCCGAGATGATCTGGGTCGGACCCTCGATCAGTTCGTGGACCGACAGGTCGTCGGCCGGTTCCTGTTCCTCCCGCCTGGCCATCACGCCCCCAGCAGACTCTGGCCGCAGACCCGGACCACGTTGCCGCTGACCGCCCCGGACGCCGGCCAGGCCAGCCAGCCGATGGTCTCGGCCACGTCCACCGGCAGGCCGCCCTGCGACATGCTGTTCATCCGGCGACCCGCCTCCCGGACCAGCAGCGGGATCCGGGCGGTCATCCGGGTCTCGATGAACCCGGGAGCGACCGCGTTGACGCTGATCCCGCGCCCGCGCAGGGCCGGGGCGAGCGAGTCGACCAGGCCGATCACCCCGGCCTTGCTGGTCGCGTAGTTGGTCTGGCCCCGGTTGCCGGCGATGCCGGCGATCGAGGAGACCGAGACGATCCGCCCGCCGGACGGGATCAGCTCGCGTTCCAGCAGTACGTCGTTGATCCGCTCCTGGCTGGAGAGGTTGACGTCGATCACCGAGTCCCAGCGGTCGGCGTCCATCCGGCCGAGGGTCTTGTCCCGGGTGATGCCGGCGTTGTGCACCACCACGTCGACCCGGCCGTGCCGGCCCGCCAGGTGTTCGGCCAGCCGGGCCGGCGCGTCCGGCGCGGTCAGGTCGAGCTGTACGGCGCTGCCGCCGATCTCGTTGGCGACCTCGGCCAGTTCGTCGCCGGCCGCCGGGACGTCCAGGGCGACCACCTGCGCGCCGTCGCGGGCCAACACCCGGGTCAGCGCGGCGCCGATGCCCCGCGCCGCCCCGGTGACGAGCACGATCTGCCCGTCCAGTGGCCGGTCCCAGTCCGCCGGGGGCTGCGCCGGCCCGGCGCCCACCCGGATCACCTGCCCCGATACGTACGCCGACCGCCCGGACAGCAGGAACCGCAGGGTCGCCTCCAGGCTGGTCTGGGTGCCGGTGTCGCCGGTGGCGGTGACGTAGACGAGTTGGGCGGTGATTCCCCGGCCGAACTCCTTGCCGATGCTGCGGGTCAGCCCCTCCAGGGCGCGCTGGGCGGTCGCCTCACGGGAGGAGTCGCACTCCTCCGGCGGGGTGCCGAGGACGATCACCCGGCCGCTGGGCAGCACCGATCGGGCGTACGGGTGGAGGAAGTCGTAGAGCTGGCGGAGTTGGGTGGAGTCGGCGACGCCGGTGGCGTCGTAGACCAGGGCCCCGAAGCGTGCCTCGGCGTCGACGGTGCCGGGGTCGCGCAGCTCGACCCCGGCGGCGGCCAGGACGGTGCCGACCGGCTCGGCGAGCCGGCCGCCGCTCGCCGCGCCGAGCAGGACGGGACCGGGCAGCAGCGGGTCACCGGGATGGTGCCGGCGCAGTCGCGGCGGATCGGGCAGCCCGAGACGCTTGACCAGCGTGCGGCCGGCCCCCGATTGGACGAAGCTCGCGTACCTGTCGGTCATAGGCGTAGCCTACTGGCCAGTAGGTTGTGGGCAACCCCTGAAACGGAGGCGGGATCGTGCAGAGCATCCGGCGGGTCGCGGTCATCGGCGGCAACCGCATCCCCTTCGCCCGGTCCAACTCGCGGTACGCGAACGCGTCCAACGCCGACATGCTCGGCGCGGCGCTGGACGGGCTGGTCGCCCGGTTCGGGCTGGCCGGGCAGCGGGTCGGCGAGGTGGTCGCCGGGGCGGTGCTCAAGCACTCGAGGGACTTCAACCTCACCCGCGAGGTGGTGCTCGGCTCGAAGCTCGACCCGCACACCCCCGCGTACGACATCCAGCAGGCCTGCGGCACCGGCCTGGAAGCGGCCATCCTGGTCGCCAACAAGATCGCCCTCGGGCAGATCGAGGTGGGCATCGCCGGTGGCGTCGACACCACCTCCGACGCCCCGCTGGCGATCAACGAGGATCTGCGCCGCACCCTGCTCCGGCTCAACTCCGCCCGTACCCTCGGCGAGCGCCTGAAGATCGCCGCGAAGCTCCGCCCGCACCAGCCGTTCAAGCCGGAGATCCCGCGCAACGCCGAGCCGCGTACCGGACTGTCGATGGGGGAGCACGCCGCCCGTACGGCGCTGCGCTGGAACATCGACCGGCAGGCCCAGGACGAGCTGGCGCTGCGCTCGCACCAGCGGCTCGCCGCCGCGTACGACCGGGGATTCTTCGACGACCTGGTCACGCCGTACCTGGGGCTGACCCGGGATGCGAACCTCCGCCCGGACACCACCCTGGAGAAGCTCGGCGCGCTCAAGCCGGCCTTCGGGCACCGGGGGCCGGACGCGGAGCGGGCCACCATGACCGCCGGCAACTCCTCGCCGCTCACCGACGGCGCGTCCACCGTGCTGCTGGCCAGCGAGGAGTGGGCGCGGGCGCACCACCTGCCGGTGGCGGCCTGGTTCTCCTGGTCGGAGACGGCCGCCGTCGACTTCGTGCACGGCGACGAGGGCCTGCTGATGGCCCCCGCGTACGCGGTGCCCCGGATGCTGGCCCGCGCCGGGCTCACCCTGCAGGACTTCGACTACTACGAGATCCACGAGGCGTTCGCCTCGCAGGTGCTGGCCACCCTGGCGGCCTGGGAGTCGCCGGAGTTCTGCAAGGACCGGCTCGGCCTGGACACGCCGCTCGGGTCGATCGACCGGGAGAGGTTGAACGTCAACGGCTCGTCGCTGGCCGCCGGGCACCCGTTCGCCGCCACCGGCGGCCGGATCGTCGCCACCCTGGCCAAGCTGCTCGCCGAGCGGGGTGGCGGCCGAGGGTTGATCTCCATCTGCGCGGCCGGCGGCCAGGGCGTGACGGCCATCCTGGAACGCTGACCCGAGGGTCCGGCCGGCGGTGGCCGCCTGCTCGCCAGTTGCGCATGTTGCGGTGTCGCTGACCAGGGATAGTCCAAGACGCCGCAATCGGTGTGGCGTCTGGTCACCGGGGAAGCCAGCCGAGGAAACGGGCGTGCAGGGCTTCGGCGGGCTGGTGGCGCAACTCGGACGCCGCGTCCACCAGTTGCATGCCGAGGTAGACGCTGACGGCGGCGGCGTTGTCCGCGTACTCGGCGAGCAGCCGCCGTCGCCGGTCGGGACACGGCCACGGATCGCCGCAGCCGGCGCACTGCCAGCTCGGGCGGCGGGGCACGTGCGCCGCCGGTGCGGGAACCGGCCGGACCCGGATCGCGTCCAGCTTGGCGAGCACCCGCCGCTGCCGTGGCCCGGACGGGTGGCCCAACTCGACGCCGCGCAGGTGGATCCAGACGCCGTCGCTGTGCCGTTCCCGGCGGCCTATCTCGACGATCCGCAGAGTGAGGGTGCCCAGCCCGTAGCAGTAGTGCTGCTCGGCCAGCTCCACGACGTCGCCGACCCGGAACGGGAACTCCGGCCGGGTCGTCACGGTGTCACCCGGGCACCCGACCCGGCGGCGGGGGCGGCCAGCCGGAGTATCCAGACGAAGGTCAGCAGTGGTGCAGGCCGGGGCAGCGCCCGACGACGCGGCCCCCACCACCCCCGCCAGCCCGGCCATCGTCCGGGCGGATCCGGTGGCAGCACCGGTCGACCCAGGTCGACCAGGCGGTTCGCCGCCGCGTTCGCCGGCTGGCACGGACCCGGCACCAGGCAGACCACGCAGAGGTGGCTCTCCGGATCGGGTACGTGGCTGTCGAGGATCTCCCGTGCCGCTTCCGCCTCGGCCTCGTCGCGGTGCCACACCTGGCTGTGCCTCGACCGGTAGACGCCCATCTCCCACTCCCGTCGTGTGGGGGCGGGCGCACGGCGGGCTCACCGGCCGCGGGGGAGTGCGGGCGGTGACTGTCGCTGCCGTACGACGGGCCGTACGCCCGCCCGGTCACGGTTCCGGCGGTTGGCCGCCGGGTTGGCCGGGAGCGGTCACGCAGGGGCACGCCAGCCACCACTCGGGTGCGCGTGGACGCGGCTGCGAGTGGTAGACAGGAGGGGAGTCGTTCCCCGGGCGTGATCCGTCGTGGTTGCTCCCGTCGACTCGTGCCGGACCGGGAGTGGGAGAGGCCGCCAAACCGACCCACCCCGGTCCGTTGTTTGTTTGCCGATCACCAGCCGTCACAGCAGCTGTACCCACAGGATGCACAACGGACGGCGGATGTGCAATATTGCAGTTTCAGCGTTTTTCACGAAGGCTGAAGGCTGAGGGCTGGGAGGCGACGATGGTGAAGGCTTCGACGCTGCGAGCGCAGTGGCTCGGGCAGCAACTGCGCGAGATGCGGGAGTCGGCTGGTCTGACACTCAAGGACGTCGGCGACTACATCAACCGCAACGCCTCGACGGTTAGCCGCCTCGAATCAGGCGTGGTCGCTGCTCGGGTACCGGACGTGTTGGCCTATCTCGACCTGTGCGGTATCGACGACGGTCGGCGACGCGCGGATCTCACCACGATGGCCAAGGACGTCTGGCAGAAAGGCTGGTGGGACGGCTTCGCGGCCGACGTGGTCGGCTCGCTCATCGACTGGATCTGGCTGGAGAGCCGCGCCGAGGAGATCTACTCGTTCGAGGTCGCGGTGGTTCCCGGTCTGCTCCAGACCCGGGCGTACGCCGAAGCGCTCATCCGGATGGTCGACTCTGATGCCACGGAAGAGCAGATCGGTCGCTATGTTGAGATCCGATTGGCGCGGCAGCGTCGGCTCGAGGGCGGCAGCCCGGTGACGGTTTCCGTGGTGATCGACGAGGGAGCGCTACGCCGGCCTGTCGGCGGCGCAGAGGTCATGCGGGCGCAACTGGAACACCTCTGCGCGGCAGCCGAGCATGGTGATGTGGAAGTGCTCGTGCTGCCGGCCTCGGCAGGTGCCCACCCGAGCCCTGAGGGAGCCTTCAACATCTTTCGGATGCCTGCGCCGTACCCGCTGGCGGGCTGTATCTCCACGGTCGCTGGCAATCTGGTGATCGAGGGTGCGATGGCCGATTCCGTTCTCCGGATCTACGATCGGCTGCGTGGGATGGCGCTGCGGCAGAAGCCGACCCGCACGTTCCTGACCGAGCTGATCAAGCAGTTGGAGTAGGCGGATGGTGGCGCGATCGGTGGCGACATCCTCATCACTGCCGCCGGTGGCGTGGCATATCAGCACGAGAAGCGGAAGCGGGGGTGGCAACTGTGTCGAGGCTGGTCCGGTGCTGGACGACACGGGTCGCGTCGCCGTGCGCGACAGCAAGGACCGCGACGGGGCGGTGCTGCTCTTCGACGTCAACGGTTGGAGTTCCTTCTTGAACGGTATCCGTGCCCGGAAGTTCAAGAGCTGCTGAGCATGGCCGGGACGTCCTGGGTCAGCGTGTCAATGCCTTATGTCTGTCCCCGTTCATCTGGAGAAGCTGAGGCTTGGGCCGAGGAAGCGGCGAGCCAGGGCGGTGTCGGCACGCAGGTCCTGCGTGAGGTGACCGAGGTCGCAGCCTCTCCCGAGGTGGCGGAACGTCTGCGGATCGCGCTGGATACCCCGGTTGTCGTCCGTCGGCGACTGATGCTGCTCGACGGTCGGCCGGTTGAGCTGACCGATTCGTGCTACCCTGCCTCGTTGGCCCGGGGCACCGCCCTGGGTGAGGCGCGAAAGATTCGCGGTGGAGCTGTCAGCCTGCTTGCCGACCTGGGTTACCGCCCGGGGCGAGTCAGCGAGGATGTCTACACGCGACAGCCCACAGACGCCGAGCGAAGCGCGCTCCACCTCACGGACCGGGACTGGGTGCTCGGCCTGACGCGGATACTCAGCACTGCCGAGGGCATGCCGATCGAGCTGAGCGTGATGACGATGGTGCCCCAGGGGCGGCGCCTACGGTACGAACTGACCGTCGAGTAGCGGCCAAGGGCTCACACGTCGATCATCTGGCGGAGGACCTGTCGTACCTCCGCCACCTGCTCGGGCCGGAGCCGGTACACCGGCCCGTGCCCGGTCAGCCGGTTCGCGGAGACCGTCCGTACCTGCTCGGTGATGACCCAGCCGGTGCGCCGGCCGGGCACCTCGATCGCCACCCGGTGCAGCCAGCCCGGCCGTTCCCGGGTGGTCAACGGCAGCACGCTGACCAGCGCGCCAGCGGTCAGGTCGAGGTGGAATCGGGACGACACCACCAGGGCGGGACGCTGCCCGGCCTGCTCACGACCCTCGGTCGGGTCGAAGTCGAGCCACCAGATCTCCCACGGCTTGACCCGGCTCACGCCCGCTCGTCCCACGGGTCGCCGACGGGTGCGTCGACGCCGTGCCAGTTGTCGGACTCGACGAGGTACTCGGCCCAGCCCTCCGGGTCGGTGGCCCGGTAGTGGTCCATCGCGGCCACCGCCTTGGCCCGCCAGTGCTCCTCCAGCAGGCGCTTGACGGCCTCGTCGGCGCTCACCCCGCCGAAGTCCTCGGCGGCGACCCGGAGCACCTGTTCGCGCGTCTCCGGGCTCACCCGCATCATCGTCGTCATACCGCCCAGTATACGAACCTGTAAACCAGTGGGCGGTTCGGCTGCTACTTCACGGTGCCGGCCGGAGCCAGCCAGCGCATCGGTTGCCCCGTCACCGAGGTGATCTGCTCGAAGTCCCGGTCGTAGTGCAGGACGGAGAGCCCCTGGTACTCGGCGGTGGCCGCGACGAGAAGGTCGACGGCACCGGCGGAGCGATGGGTGCCACGAACGGTCAGCTCCTCCTGGATCTCGGCGGCCCGCTCGTAGACCCGGTCCGGCATGGCAACCCAGCCGAAGGCGGTACGGATGAGTTCCGAGAGTCGGGTCCGGTCGGCTGCGGACCGGGCCGAGTAGAGGAATTCCAGTTCCACCAGCGGGCAGACCGCCAGCAGGCCGGCGGTGACGAGGGGTTCCCAGCGACCGCGCAGGGCCGGGTCGCGGAGCAGTCGTACCAGGGCACTCGTGTCGACCAGGTAGTCGGCGAGCTTCACGAGCGGTACGTGTCCTTGTCGAGCAGTTCGTCGAAGTCGCCGGCCTCGCCGCGCATCCCGAGTTCGGCGAGGGCTCTCGCCCGACGCAACCGGGCCGCGCCCTCGCGCAGCGCGGTGTTGACCGTCTCCTTCTTGGTCCTGGTGCCGAACGCCTCGGCCGCGTCGGCCAGTGCCTCGTCATCGACGTCAACCAGGATCTTGGTCATGGGACGCCTCCTATATACGGCTAGCGGAAGGAGTATATCCGCCTCGGCCCTGGTCGAGGGCCTGCTCGGCAGGTGCCGGAGAATGCGGTACGTGACGACGATCCCGAACGTGCTCGCCAACCGGTACGCCTCGCCCGAGCTGGTCGCCCTCTGGTCCCCGGAGGAGAAGATCCGGATGGAACGGCGGCTCTGGCTCGCCGTACTCAGGGCCCAGCGAGACCTCGGCGTGGCGGTGCCGGACGGGGTTGTCGAGGCGTACGAGCGGGTGCTCGACGACGTCGACCTGGCCTCGATCGCGGCGCGCGAGCGGGTGACCCGGCACGACGTGAAGGCCCGGATCGAGGAGTTCAGCGCGCTCGCCGGGCACGAGCACGTGCACAAGGGGATGACCTCGCGGGACCTGACCGAGAACGTCGAGCAGCTCCAGGTACGCGCCTCGCTGGAGCTGGTCCGCGACCGGGTGGTCGCCGCGCTGGCCCGGCTCGCCTGGCTCGCCCAGGAGCACTCCGGGCTGGTGATGACCGGCCGGTCGCACAACGTCGCCGCGCAGGCCACCACGCTGGGCAAGCGGTTCGCCTCGGCGGCGGAGGAGCTGCTGATCGCGTACGAGCGGCTGGTGGACCTCATCGACTGGTACCCGCTGCGCGGGATCAAGGGCCCGGTCGGCACCGCCGCCGACCAGCTCGACCTCTTCGACGGTGACGCCGGCAAGGTCGCCGAGCTGGAGCGCCGGGTCGCCGGGCACCTCGGGTTCAGCCGGGTGTTGGACAGCGTCGGCCAGGTCTACCCGCGCTCGATCGACGTGGCGGTGCTCGCCGCGCTCTCCCAGGTGGCCGCCGCGCCGTCGTCGCTGGCCACGACGATCCGGTTGATGGTCGGCCAGGAGTTGGCCACCGAGGGCTTCAAGCCGGGCCAGGTCGGTTCCAGCGCGATGCCGCACAAGATGAACACCCGCTCGTCGGAGCGGGTGAACGGCTTCGCGGTGATCATCCGGGGGTACCTGTCGATGGTCGGCGAGCTGGCCGGCGACCAGTGGAACGAGGGGGACGTCTCCTGCTCGGTGGTGCGGCGGGTGGCCCTGCCGGACGCGTTCTTCGCCGCCGACGGGCTCTTCCAGACCTTCCTCACCGTGCTCGACGAGTTCGGGGCGTACCCGGCGGTGATCAGCCGGGAGCTGGAGCGTTTCCTGCCGTTCCTGGCGACGACCAAGATCCTGGTGGCGGCGGTCCGGCGCGGCGTCGGCCGTGAGGTCGCCCACGAGGTGATCAAGGAGCACGCGGTGGCGGTGGCCCTGGCCATGCGCGAGAAGGGTGCCGCCGAGAACGACCTGTTCGACCGCCTCGCCGCCGACGCCCGCCTGGGTCTGTCCCGAGCGGAGATCGACACCCTGGTCGCGGACCCGACCACCTTCACCGGCGCCGCCCAGGCCCAGGTCGAATCGGTGACCCGCCGTGTCTCCGCGGTCGTCACCGCCCACCCCGAGGC
>NZ_SMJY01000214.1:0-10029 GCF_004348355.1 Micromonospora sp. KC721
CCTCCCACCGCCCCGCCCCGCAGATCATGAGGTTGCCGTAGCTCGGTCCGGCGTGTCGTCGGACAACCGCATGCTCGACGGAAAGTGGGAGCGCACTTCCGGTCTGTCACCGAAGGGTCGTGGGCGGCTACTCTGGGCGGACCGTCGGGATCGACGGTCGTCGGCTGGGGAGGCCGCGATGGGCCGTGCGATGAGGAGTGTGGCTGCCGGGTGGCTGGCGCTCGTGCTGCTGTCCGGCTGTGCCAGCAGCGACGGGTTCGACGGTGATCTGACCGACGACTGGGCCGCCCTGCCTTCTCCGGGTCCGTTCACGCCCGAGGCGGGGGTGTGCCAGGTCGCCGGCTTCACCGACACCGTAGCTCTCGACGCGTACGCGCCGGTGGACTGCGCGGTGCCGCACCGGGTCGAGACGGTACACGTCGGTGCCTTCCCCGCCGACCGGGCGGAGCCCCCGGCCACCGGCTCGCCCGAACTGCGTGGCGCGTTCGCCGAGTGCGACACGAAGGCCACCGGGTACGTCGGCGACGACTGGCGCGCCGGCCGACTGCGGCTGGCCGTGGCGCTGCCCACCCGGCCCGGCTGGGCGGCCGGCTCCCGCTGGTACCGCTGCGACCTGAGCGAACTGGACACCACCGAAGCCGCTGCCAAGGTGCTCACCCGCACCGGCAGCCTCCGCGACGCGCTCAAGGGGCCGTCGAAGCTGCGGCTGGGTTGTCAGCGGACCACCGAGGGCGGCGTTCGGGTGCGAACCCTCACCCCGGTTGACTGCGCGGTCGCCCACGACGCCGAGTTCGTCGGGGTGTGGCGGTCGCCCGACCGGCCGTACCCGACGAAGGACGCCGACTGGGCGCCGCTCTACGCCGGCTGCCGTTCCGTGCTCGGCCGGTACGTCGGCGTGCCCGACGACGCGGACCTGCGCTTGCGCAGCGGCGTGGTGGTACGCCCGCCCGGCGCGGGCCGCTGGCGGGTGGGTGACCGGGGGGTCCGCTGTTACCTGTGGCTGAGCGACCGTACGGTGACCACCTCGCTGAAGGGCGCCGGTCCCGCCGGCCTGCCCGTCCGGACGAAGTAGCCAAAACCACTCGTCGTGCCCCCGCCGCCCGGGACGAGGATGCTTCGGGTTGACTGTTTCCATGGACCTTCCGACCGTCGACCTGCCGGCCCTGCCCCGCCTGCTGGCCGCCCCCGCGCCCGGCTGGGTGGAGACCACCGACGTGATCGTGGTGGGTTCCGGGGTCGCCGGTCTCACCGCCGCGCTGCACCTGCGTGAGGCGGGCCTGCACGTCACCGTCGTCACGAAGGTCAACATCGACGAGGGCTCGACCCGCTGGGCGCAGGGCGGCATCGCGGCGGTGCTCGATCCCGCCGACACGCCGGCCGCGCACGCCCGCGACACCGAGATCGCCGGAGTCGGGCTCTGCGACCCGGCGGCGGTGCGGGTGCTGGTCGAGGAGGGGCCGACCCGGCTACGCGAGCTGATGCGGCTCGGCGCCGAGTTCGACCGCCACCCCGACGGCTCGCTGATGCTCACCCGGGAGGGCGGGCACCGGGCCGACCGGATCGTGCACGCCGGCGGCGACGCGACCGGGGCCGAGGTGCAGCGGGCCCTGCACGCGGCGGTCCGTCGCGACCCGTGGATCCGGCTGGTCGAGCACGCCCTGGTGCTGGACCTGCTCCGGGCACCCGGCGACGGCCCCGACTCGCTCGGTGCGGCCTGCGGCATCACCCTGCACGTGCTCGGCGAGGGCAGCGAGGACGGCGTCGGGGCCATCCTGTCCCGGGCGGTGGTGCTGGCCACCGGCGGCATGGGGCAGGTCTTCGCGGCCACCACCAACCCGGCGGTCTCCACCGGTGACGGGGTGGCGCTGGCGATGCGGGCCGGCGCGGCGGTCACCGACGTGGAGTTCGTGCAGTTCCACCCGACCGCGCTGATCGTTCCGGAACCCGCCCGGCTGCCCGGTGCCGGCCTGGCCCAGCAGCCGCTGGTCTCCGAGGCGCTGCGCGGCGAGGGCGCCCACCTGGTCGACGGCGACGGCAAGCGGTTCATGGTCGGTCAGCACGAGTTGGCCGAACTCGCCCCCCGGGACGTGGTGGCCAAGGGCATCCATCGGGTGCTGCTGGCCACCGGGGCCGATCACGTCTGGCTGGACGCCCGCCACCTCGGCGGGGACTTCCTTGCCGGGAGGTTCCCCACCATCGTCGCCTCCTGCCTGGCCATCGGCGTGGATCCGGCGGTCGACCTGATCCCGGTCGCCCCGGCTGCCCACTACGCCTCCGGCGGCGTCCGGACCGACCTGCGTGGACGGACCTCCATCCCCGGCCTGTACGCCTGCGGCGAGGTCGCCTGCACCGGCGTGCACGGCGCGAACCGGCTGGCCAGCAACTCGCTGCTGGAAGGGCTGGTCTTCTCCCGCCGGATCGCCGAGGACATCGCCGCCGGCCTGCCCGAGCAGGCGAGGCCGGCGCAGACCGGTGCCTGGGTGGGCGGCGAGGGCTGGCTGGTGCCGGCCGCCGGTACTGGGGCGCTGCAACGGGCCATGACCCGGGGCGCGGGGGTGTTGCGTTCGGCGCGGACGCTCGCGGCGACCGCCGCCACGCTGACCGAGGCCGGCGCGGAGCGGGGTGTGTCGCGTACCGCCGACTGGGAGGCCACGAATTTGATCACCGTGGCGTCGACGCTGGTCGCCGCCGCGTACGCTCGCCAGGAGACCCGGGGCTGTCACTGGCGGGAGGACTTCCCGACGGCCGACGACCGTTGGCAGGGCCATCTGGTCGCGGCGGTCGGGGCGCAGGGCAGGTTGACGTCCCGGTGGGAGGGGTCGGCGTGAACGGCAACAGTGCGACAGGCCCTGCGGGCACCGGGGGAGGAGTGGAATGAGGCAGTCGACGGAGCAGGCGTTGCTTGCCGGTGGCCTCGATCCGGAGCGGGTCCGGCAGGTGGTCGTCGACGCGCTCGCCGAGGACCTCGGCCCGGATTTCCTCGATGTCACCAGTGTGGCGACGATCCCGGACACCCAGACCGACACTGGCGACCTGGTCGCCCGCGCTCCCGGCGTGGTCGCCGGGCTGGCCGTGGCCGCCGCCGTGTTCGAGTTGGTGGGCGAGGTGACCGGAGCGGACCGTACCGTCCTGGTGTCGTTGGTGGCTGACGACGGGCAGCGGGTGGCGCGCGGCGACGTGCTGGCCACGGTGACCGGCCCGACCCGGCTGCTGCTCACCGCCGAGCGGACGGCGCTCAACCTGCTCTGCCGGATGTCCGGAGTGGCCACCCACACCCGGGCGTGGGCGGACGCGCTGGCCGGGACGAAGGCGACGGTGCTGGACACCCGCAAGACCACCCCCGGCCTGCGCGCCCTGGAGAAGTACGCGGTGCGCGCCGGCGGCGGCACCAACAAGCGGATGGGCCTGCACGACGTCGCCATGGTCAAGGACAACCACAAGCTGGCCGCCGGTGGGGTCGCCGCCGCCTACCGGCGGGTCCGGGATGCCTTCCCCGACGTGCCGGTGCAGGTGGAGGTCGACACGGTTGCCGAGGCGGTGGAGGCGGTGGAGGCCGGCGCGGAATTCCTGTTGCTGGACAACATGACCCCGGAGACGCTGCGCGAGGTGGTGGCCCGGGTCGGCGACCGCGCCGAGCTGGAGGCGACCGGCGGGCTGACCCTGGAGATGGCCGCCGGGTACGGGGCCACCGGCGTGGACTTCCTGTCGGTGGGCGCGCTCACCCACTCCTCGCCGATCCTGGACATCGCGCTGGACCTGCGGGAGGAATGAGCCCGGTCGGGGCGGGCCACACCGACCCCGCCCCCGGACGCGGCGTCTAGGCTGCGTGCGTGCTGCTCTGCATCGACATCGGAAACACCAACACCGTGCTGGCGACCTTCGAGGGCGACAAGCTGGTGCACTCCTGGCGGATCAAGACCGACGCCCGTTCCACGGCGGACGAGCTGGGTCTGATGTTCCGGGGACTGCTCGCCGGTGACGCGGTGGAGATCACCGGGGTGGCGGCCTGCTCCACGGTGCCGGCCGCGCTGCGCTCGCTGCGGACCATGCTGGCCCGCTACTACGCCGACCTGCCCAGTGTGATCGTCGAGCCCGGGGTACGCACCGGCGTGCAGCTCGCCATCGACAACCCCAAGGAGGTCGGCGCGGACCGGGTGGTCAACACGCTCGCCGCGTACACCCTCTACGGCGGCCCGTCGATCGTGGTCGACTTCGGTACCACCACCAACTTCGACGTGATCAGCGGTCGGGGCGAGTTCCTCGGCGGCGCGTTCGCCCCGGGCATCGAGATCTCCTTCGACGCGCTCGCCGCCCGGGCCGCCCAGCTGCGCAAGGTGGAGGCGACCAGGCCCCGGTCGGTGATCGGGAAAAACACCGTCGAGTGTCTCCAGTCCGGGCTGTACTTCGGTTTCGCCGGCCAGGTGGACCGGATCGTGGAGCGGATGAGCGAGGAACTGGGCGAGGTGAGGGCGGTCATCGCCACCGGAGGACTCGCCCCCCTGGTGATCAAGGAGTGCCGGACGATCACCCACCACGAGCCGATGATCACCCTGATCGGGCTGCGGATGGTCTACGAGCGCAACACCTGACGGCTTCCCGGTGCTCGGCTGACCGGGCGGGCGGTCCGGGGGCAGGTTGTCTCCGTAACGGCGGCCGGAGCCCTTGAGTACGCTCATGGGCTGACCCGCCGAAACTCCCCGAAGCCTGAGGAAGCGTGCCGTGACCGAGCAGAACGCCGTGCCAGTGGACCCCGCCGACGACCTTCCCGAGCAGATGAAGGTCCGCCGGGAGAAGCGGGACCGGATGCTCGCCGACGGCGTCGAGCCGTACCCGGTCGGGTTCCCCCGGACCAGCACCCTGGCCGAGATCCGCGCCAGGTACGCCGACCTGCCCACCGACACCGCCACCGGCGACCAGGTCTCGGTCACCGGGCGGGTGATCTTCGTACGGAACACCGGCAAGCTCTGCTTCGCCACCCTGCGCGACGGCGACGGCACCGAGCTGCAGGCCATGCTCTCGTTGGACCGGGTGGGCGCGGAGCGACTGGACGCCTGGAAGCGGCTGGTCGACCTCGGCGATCACGTCGGCGTCACCGGTGAGGTGATCACCAGCCGCCGGGGTGAGCTGTCGGTGCTGGCGCAGGAGTGGGCGGTCACCGCGAAGGCGCTGCGTCCACTGCCGGTGGCGCACAAGCCGCTGAGCGAGGAGGCCCGGGTCCGGCAGCGGTACGTGGACCTGATCGTGCGCCCGCAGGCGCGGCAGATGGTCCGTACCCGGGCCACGGCGGTGCGGAGCCTGCGCGACTCCTTGCACGGCGCGGGATTCATCGAGGTCGAGACCCCGATGCTCCAGTTGTTGCACGGCGGTGCGGCAGCCCGCCCATTCGTGACCCACAGCAATGCACTCGACACCGATCTGTATCTGCGAATCGCGCCGGAACTGTTTCTCAAGCGGGCCGTGGTCGGCGGCGTCGACCGGGTCTTCGAGATCAACCGCAACTTCCGCAATGAGGGCATCGACTCCTCGCACTCGCCCGAGTTCGCGATGCTCGAGGCGTACCAGGCGTACGGCGACTACGACACCATGGCCGAGCTGACCCGCAATCTCGTACAGCAGGCCGCGATCGCGGTGGGCGGCTCGACGGTGGTGACGCACGCCGACGGACGCGAGTTCGACCTGGGTGGCCAGTGGCGTTCGGTGACCCTGTTCGGTGCGCTGTCCGAGGCGCTCGGCGAGGAGGTCACCGTCCGCACCGAACGGTCCCGGCTGGTGGAGTACGCCGACAAGGTCGACGTTTCCGTCGACCCCAGGTGGGGTCCGGGAAAGCTCGCCGAGGAACTCTTCGAGGAACTGGTGGTGCCGGGGCTGCAGGAGCCCACCTTCGTCCGGGACTACCCGGAGGAGACCAGCCCGCTGACCCGGGCGCACCGCAGCGAGCCGGGGCTGACCGAGAAGTGGGACCTGTACGTCCTCGGATTCGAGCTGGGTACGGCGTACTCCGAGCTGGTGGACCCGGTGGTGCAGCGGGAGCGGCTGGTCGCCCAGGCGCAGCTCGCGGCCCGCGGCGACGACGAGGCGATGCGGCTCGACGAGGACTTTCTGCGTGCGATGGAGTACGGAATGCCACCGGCCGGCGGCATGGGAATGGGAATCGACCGGCTTCTCATGGCGCTGACCGGCCTGGGAATTCGGGAAACCATCCTCTTCCCGTTGGTCCGCCCGGAGTGACCGGGGAACTTCTCCGGGTCGTTACCGCATCCTATTGACGCGCCGAGCATCTCGCAGGTTATCGTTCTTGTATTGCAGGCAACAACCCCTGCTCGAAAGGAATGTGGGACGTGGCCAAGCAGATCATTCACAAGCTGGTCGATGACCTGGACGGCGGGGACGCGGACGAGACCGTCAAGTTCGCGCTCGACGGCGTTCAGTACGAGATCGACCTGTCGAACTCCAACGCGGAGAAATTGCGCGAGACATTCGCGCCGTACGTGGCGGCGGGCACCCGGGTCGGCCGGGGCGGTGTCGTCGTGGGCGGCCGGGCCGCGCGGGGACGGGGTGGTGCCACCGCGGACCGCGAGCAGAACAGGGCGATTCGAGCCTGGGCGAAGAAGCAGGGCAAGGACATCTCCGACCGGGGTCGTATCCCGCAGGAGATCGTCGACGAGTTCCACGCCTCCCGCTGACCTACGCGACGGTGACACGCCGGTCCGGAGCCTGTCTCCGGGCCGGCGTCGTGCTTCACCGGCGTTCCGAGATCCGGGCGCCGGCCCCTCGCCGCCCCTGGTTGTCCCCTCGCGGCTTCCGGCGAGCCTTTTCGGCCCCGGTATGCTTTCTGTCCGGATATGCGTTTGTTGCTCGGTTGTGGAACGCTGTGTGCGGCGGGGCGCCGGGCCGGTCGTGGCGGGTAGGTGACGGCGCGGCGCGACCCGGGCAGCCTGGAACCCCGGGAACAGGCCCGCCGGCAGGGGTGTTGTCCACAACCGGTGGAGATTGCGTCCACACGCTGTGGACGGCCCATCGGGGCTTCCGGGCGCCTTCCGTACCCGGGTCGAATTTCGCTCTGCGCGTACAGGTCGGGGTGTCGGAACACCTCCTGAGCGCGGAGGGTTGGTCCAAACAACGTCCGAACGGCTCGTCACGGGGACACACGACCTCAGCGGAGTCGGTCGGCGGCGATAGAGTAATGAGGCAAGGACGCCCGTCCCGGACGTCCGCGCACCGGCCCCGCCAAGATCTCGCACATCAAGGCGCACGGCACGTGAGGAGCACGAGGGCATGTTCGAGCGGTTCACCGACCGAGCGCGACGGGTTGTCGTCCTGGCCCAAGAAGAGGCCCGGATGCTCAACCACAACTACATCGGTACGGAGCACATCCTGCTGGGCCTGATCCACGAGGGTGAGGGTGTCGCGGCCAAGGCCCTGGAGAGCCTCGGCATCTCCCTGGAGGGCGTCCGTCAGCAGGTCGAGGAGATCATCGGCCAGGGCCAGCAGGCGCCGAGCGGGCACATCCCGTTCACGCCGCGGGCCAAGAAGGTGCTGGAGCTGTCGCTGCGCGAGGCGCTGCAGCTCGGCCACAACTACATCGGTACGGAGCACATCCTGCTCGGTCTGATCCGTGAGGGCGAGGGCGTCGCCGCCCAGGTGCTGGTCAAGCTCGGTGCCGACCTCAACCGGGTCCGCCAGCAGGTGATCCAGCTGCTCTCCGGCTACCAGGGCAAGGAGCCGGCCGCGGCCGGTGCCGCGCCGGGCGAGGCCGCGCCGTCGACCAGCCTCGTGCTGGACCAGTTCGGCCGCAACCTCACCCAGGCCGCCCGCGAGGGCAAGCTCGACCCGGTCATCGGGCGCGAGAAGGAAATCGAGCGGGTCATGCAGGTGCTCTCCCGCCGTACCAAGAACAACCCGGTCCTGATCGGTGAGCCCGGCGTCGGCAAGACCGCCGTGGTGGAGGGGCTGTCCCAGAAGATCATCAAGGGCGAGGTGCCCGAGACGCTGAAGGACAAGCAGCTCTACACGCTCGACCTCGGGGCACTGGTCGCCGGCTCCCGCTACCGCGGTGACTTCGAGGAGCGCCTGAAGAAGGTGCTCAAGGAGATCCGCACCCGCGGCGACATCATCCTCTTCATCGACGAGATCCACACCCTGGTGGGCGCGGGCGCGGCCGAGGGCGCGATCGACGCGGCGAGCATCCTCAAGCCGATGCTGGCCCGTGGCGAGCTGCAGACCATCGGCGCGACCACCCTGGACGAGTACCGCAAGCACCTGGAGAAGGACGCCGCGCTGGAGCGCCGGTTCCAGCCGATCCAGGTGGGTGAGCCGTCGCTGGCCCACACCATCGAGATCCTCAAGGGCCTGCGCGACCGGTACGAGGCGCACCACCGGGTGTCGATCACCGATGCCGCGCTGGTGGCCGCCGCCACCCTGGCCGACCGGTACATCTCCGACCGGTTCCTGCCGGACAAGGCGATCGACCTGATCGACGAGGCCGGCGCCCGGATGCGCATCCGCCGGATGACCGCACCGCCAGACCTGCGTGACTTCGACGAGCGCATCGCCCAGGTGCGTCGCGACAAGGAGTCCGCGATCGACGCGCAGGACTTCGAGCGCGCCGCTCAGCTGCGTGACAAGGAGAAGCAGCTCCTCGGTCAGAAGGCGCAGCGGGAGAAGGAGTGGAAGGCCGGTGACCTGGACGTCGTCAGCGAGGTCGACGACGAGCAGATCGCCGAGGTGCTCGGCAACTGGACGGGCATCCCGGTCTACAAGCTGACCGAGGAGGAGACCTCGCGCCTGCTGCGCATGGAGGACGAGCTGCACAAGCGCGTCATCGGCCAGGAGGACGCGGTCAAGGCGGTCTCGAAGGCGATCCGGCGTACCCGGGCCGGCCTGAAGGACCCGAAGCGCCCGTCCGGCTCGTTCATCTTCGCCGGCCCGTCCGGTGTCGGTAAGACCGAGCTGTCCAAGGCCCTCGCGGAGTTCCTGTTCGGCAGCGAGGACGCGCTCATCCAGCTGGACATGTCCGAGTTCCACGACCGGTACACGGTCTCCCGGCTGGTGGGTGCCCCTCCCGGCTACGTCGGCTACGACGAGGGTGGCCAGCTCACCGAGAAGGTGCGGCGTCGGCCGTTCTCGGTGGTCCTCTTCGACGAGATCGAGAAGGCCCACCCGGACGTGTTCAACACGCTGCTGCAGATCCTGGAGGACGGTCGGCTCACCGACGGTCAGGGTCGGATCGTGGACTTCAAGAACACGGTCATCATCCTGACCACCAACCTCGGTACCCGGGACGTCGCCAAGGCGGTTTCGCTGGGCTTCCAGGCCTCGGAGGATTCCGAGTCGAACTACGACCGGATGAAGCAGAAGGTCAACGACGAGCTCAAGCAGCACTTCCGGCCCGAGTTCCTCAACCGGATCGACGACACCATCGTCTTCCACCAGCTGCGTGAGACCGAGATCCTCTCGATCGTGGACATCATGACCGCGCGGATCGAGAGCCAGCTGCGCAACAAGGACATGGGGCTGGAGCTGACCGACAACGCCAAGAAGTACCTGGCGAAGAAGGGCTTCGACCCGGTGCTGGGTGCCCGGCCGCTGCGCCGCACCATCCAGCGCGACATCGAGGACAACCTCTCCGAGCGGATCCTCTTCAACGAGCTGACCCCGGGTCAGATCGTGGTGGTGGACTGCGAGGGCGACCCCGAGAACATCGACAAGTCGAAGCTGGTCTTCCGCGGCGCGGACCGCCCGGTGGACGTGCCGGACGCGGTTCCCGCCGACCTCGGCGGCACCGCTGCCGCCGGCGCGGACGAGTAAAGAACGACCGTACGAGGCGACGGCCCGGTGGCATTGCGCCACCGGGCCGTCGCCCTTTTCCATGTCCTCGGCTCGCCGCCGCCTCTCGACCATCCCGCCAAACCGCCTCCGCCAGTTGCGGCGGCTGGGGGTGTCCGGCGCGCTGGATGCCCGCTATATGCGGCAGGCCCAAGGCCAGAGGGCGACGGCGGGCTGCGCTTACCCGGTCAGAGGGCCGGGTGG
>NZ_SMJY01000215.1:0-9979 GCF_004348355.1 Micromonospora sp. KC721
GTGGTGGCTGAAGGGCGGTGGAATGCGGGCTGGGGGAGGGATATGTGCCTGCTCGCCACCCGAGGCTGCCTTCAAGACCCTGGGTGACGGACAGGTGAAGGCGGTGTTACCGCAGAATGTTAGCGATAACACCTTTGCTGTCAATCCCCTCGGCGAGCCGCTGCTGCAGGTGGTAGGCGACGTGCTTTGACGGTGAGCGGAAGCTGTCGACCCTCCGGGTCCAGTCCCGGTGCACCTTGATCTGGTCGGGTCGCTCGCTCGGTTGCAGGGCGGAAGAAGCTGTCGCTCGGACAGTGGGCTCCGCTGCTGAAGCAGTGGCGGCCGCGTGGGTCTGTGTTCACACTGGCGTATCTGGCACTGACCGGCACACCGACACCGTCCGGTGGCACGTACAGGGGTCGGGATGGTAGCTGGCCGCGTAGATCGACTGTGTCGTCAGACTGAGTCTCACGTCGTCGAGCAAGGCATCAAAGAGGGCTTTTCGTACTTGTGGTGGCTGGTGGGGATGATCTCCGCAACCTGTCATGGTCGCGAGGTCCGGGGTGTTGACTTGGCCCACGCTGATCGCTGAGGATGTGCCGCAACTCGTTGGACACGAACGTGTAACCGGCCGCACGGGCAGCCGGTCATCGCTCGTCTGGGCCGGGTGCGGCAGTGCTGCGTGGTCCCGTCGAGCCGCATGTCGGGGTGCCGGGCGACCGGTGCCGCGGGGGAGCTGCACACCCAACTCGGGTGCCACATTGATTGTTGACGTGCCGGCCGACATGTGGCCGTCGATGTTAGCGCTCACATACGCAGACGTCTATGCCCATGCCGGTGGGTCGGCTCACCAACCACTGCCGGGCTCGCTTGATGTCTGCGGTCCCACATGAGGAAAGGAAAGATGCTATGTCTGTTGGGTTTGCGCGCACCGTGAGGTGGCGTCGTCGGTGGCGGTCGGGGCTGGCCGCTGCGGCAGTCGTGGCGGTCGTGGGCGGGCTGCTCACGGTGGCCACGCCGGCGTCGGCCGCCACGGTGGAGACCACCGCCTGGTACGTGCTGGTGAACCGCAACAGTGGCAAGGCCCTCGACGTCAACGGCGCGTCCACCGCCGACGGCGCCGGGCTCATCCAGTGGAACCGCACCAACGCCAACAACCAGCAGTTCCAGTTCGTGGACTCCGGCGGCGGCTACTACCGGCTCAAGGCCCGTCACTCCGGCAAGGTCGCCGCCGTGTCCAACTCCTCCACCGCCAACGTCGCGGCGATCGTGCAGTGGACCGACACCAACGGCACCAACCAGCAGTTCCGGCTCGTCGACTCCGACAGCGGCTACGTCCGACTGATCAACCGCAACAGCGGCAAGGCCATCGAGGTGGGGGGGCTGTCGACCGCCGACGGCGCCAACATCCAGCAGTACGATGACTGGAACGGCGCCAACCAGCAGTGGCAACTCGTCCGCGTCGACGGCGGCGCCTGCGCCCTACCCTCCACGTACCGCTGGACGTCGACGGGCCCGCTGGCGGAACCGGCGTCGGGATGGGTCTCGCTCAAGGACTTCACCGCCGTCGTCCACAACGGCAAGAAGCTGGTTTACGGGACGACGCACGACACCCGGGTCAACGGGGCCTGGGAATCGACGATGTTCAGCCCCTTCACGAACTGGTCCGACATGGCGTCGGCCACCCAAAGCAAATTGCCTTTCAACGCCGTCGCGCCCACCCTTCTGTACCACGCCCCGAAGAACATCTGGGTGCTCGCGTACCAGTGGGGTTGGCCATACACCTTCTCCTACCGCACCTCGACCGACCCCACCAACCCCAACGGCTGGGGAGCGCATCAGGAGCTGTTCACGGGCACCCTCCCCACCGGGGCCCCCATCGACCAGACCCTCATCGCCGACGACAAGAACATGTACATGTTCTTCGCCGACGACCTCGGCAACATTTACCGGTCCAGCATGCCCCTCGGGAACTTCCCGGGCAGTTTCGGCTCGAGCTACACGAAGATCATGAGCGACACGCCGGAAAGGCTGTTCGAAGCGGTCGAGGTCTACAAGGTCCAGGGCCAGAACCAGTACCTCATGATCGTCGAGGCGCAGAGCTCGCAGGGTCGTTACTTCCGCTCGTTCACGGCCACCAGCCTCGACGGTACGTGGACACCGCAGGCCGACACCCTGACCAACCCCTTCGCCGGCAAGGCCAACAGTGGCGCCACCTGGACCAACGACATCAGTCACGGCGATCTGGTGCGCACCAACCCCGACCAGACCAAGACCATCGACCCGTGCAACCTGCAGTTCCTCTACCAGGGACGCGACCCCCGCTCCGACGGCATGGACTACGGCCTCCTGCCGTACCGGCCGGGCGTGCTGACCCTGCAGCGCTAGTCGCGTGACGCAGGTCCGGCTCGAGTGTTCCTGAGCTCGCGGGCAACGACGGACGCCGGACCGGGCAAGCGTTGTCACGGCTCGTGATCAGGATCGGGTGGAACTCAAGGGCGGGCTCGGTGCATTGCCGAGCCCGCCCAGCACGCAGAGCCCGGATCACCCCGGTTGGCGCGCCGCGCCGTCGAGCTACGGCCGTTGGTCGTCGAAAACGGCGAGTGGCGGGCGAAGGCGTCGCCCTTGTCGGTGCGGGACGTGGCCCACTGGATGAGCCGGGTAAGGAAGAAGGAACCGGGCCGGCCGCGGTGAGCCGGCCGGCACGCCCTCGTACCCGCCGCCGCCCGTCACTGGTGCGGCCGCACCGACCAACGCCGCCCTGAGCAGGTTCGATCCGCCGCGGGCGCACCCGCCCGCTGACGCGGCCGTCGCGCCGGTGGCCGCATCAGTGGGAAGAACGGTGACGACCAGCCGACCGGACGTCGCTCGGTGGCGGTGGTCAGTCCCGGGACGTGTCGAGCAGGGCATCGGCCGGGTCGTGGCTGGCTGGCCCGGCCGGCCACCATTCCCCGGAGCGACGCCGGAACGGATACCAGCGCCCGTCCCGGCCGTACCGTAGCTGCACGTCCCGCCCGACGGTCCACCGGTTGCGCCAGTTCTTCACGTCGGGTGCCGGGCCGTCGCCCTCCCAAGCCTCGCGCAACGCGTCCGTGGCGCGGGCCGCGACCTCCCGGGGTGGGCTGAACACCGCGTCCATGGCGTCCACGCCGTCTGCCCCGGCGTATTCCCATGCCTTGAGTGCCCTGGGCAGTTCGTCAGCCCGACCGCTGGCCTCACCGAGTCGCTTCGCGACCCGGGAACGCGGCATCCGGGAGGCCAGCCGCACCGCGTCCTGCCAGGCGTCGTGCACGGGGGCGGGCACCTCCGAACGGTTCGCGGCGAGCATGTGCCGGGCACGAGAAGCGGTGTCGGCGACGAGTACCCCCAGCGCCTCCGCATGGATGCCGGGCGCCTGGTGGTCTTCGAGGACCGGAGCGAGCGCCATCGGCTCGCCGTGCACCGGTCGGCTCGGCGCCGGCAGCGGAACCCGGGGGACCGCGTACGCCTCCTCCGCGCGCGTGCCGAGGAGGCCGTCGTCGTCCGTCGCGGCAATCGAGTGGCGGGCGTTACGTTCGCGCAGTTCCTCGATCAGCTCCAGCTCGGCGCGTCCGCGCATCAGCAGCAGCACGAAGGGGTCCCGGTCCAGCAGCCACGCTGCCTGGTACGACAACGCCGCGGCGTGCCGGCACGGGTGGTCCCAGGAGGGGCAGTCGCATGCCGGCTCGAGATCACCTAAACCGGGCAGCAACCGGACCCGGGCGTCGTCGGCGGTGTTGACCAGGTCGTACGGCATCTCCCGGTCGAGTAGCGCAGCGATGTGTCCCGCCTTCGCGGCGACCTTGTCCAGCAGCCGATCCCACTGAACCTCGGAGAGGGTTCCGATGCGCACCACCGTCTCGTGTGGCGCGTACTGGTCACCGTCGTGCACCGGAGCGGAGATCCGGCCCGGGCTCACCGTGATCGACCCCACCTGACCCGCGCACGCGTACCGGCGGCCCTTCTTGAGCTGCTCAGGGTCGAGCGCGGTGCGCTCCATCGCATCGACCCAGGCGTTGCCCCACCACGTGTCGGCGAACTTCTTGCCGATCCGCTTGCCCGGTCCGAACGTCGGAAAGCTACGAGCCCGCCTGTCGTCCTCGGACGGCTCCGCGTCGTCAACGCCGTCCAGCTCGTCGTCCAATTCGACGTCGAAATCCACGTCCTGGCTCCTCATCCCTCGTCGCGGAGCTGCACGAGCCGGAGCAGTTCGGACTCGGACAGTTCGGTCAGGGCGCTCTCCCCGCCGGTGAGCACCGCGTCGGCCAATTCCCGCTTGGCCTCCAGCAGCTCGGCGATGCGATCCTCCAGCGTGCCCTGGGCGATCAGCCGGTGAACCTGCACCGGCTTGGTCTGCCCGATCCGGTAGGCGCGGTCGGTGGCCTGTTCCTCGACGGCCGGATTCCACCAGCGGTCGTAGTGGATGACATGGTCCGCACGGGTCAGGTTCAGGCCGGTACCGGCCGCCTTGAGCGAGAGCAGGAACACCGGTACCTCGCCGGCCTGGAACCGCTGGACCATCTTCTCCCGCTGGGGCACCGGTGTGCCACCGTGCAGGATCTGCGCCGCCACCCCCCGCTCGGCCATGTGCCGCTCCAGCAGCCGGGCCATCTGCACGTACTGGGTGAAGACCAGCGCGCCACCGTCCTCGACGAGGATCGTCTCCAGCAGATCGTCGAGGAGCTGGAGCTTCTCCGACCGGCCGCTGAGCTTGCCGTGCGGCTCCTTGAGGTAGTGCGCCGGGTGGTTGCACACCTGCTTCAGACCGACCAGTAGCTTGAGCACCAGGCCACGGCGGGCGATCTGGGTGGTGCTGGCCCTGATCTCCGCCATCACCTCACCCACCACCTTTTGGTAAAGGATGGTCTGCTCCCCGGTGAGCGGGACCAGATGGTCGGTGACGGTCTTGGGCGGCAGCTCGGGTGCGATGCCGGGGTCGGACTTACGCCGCCGCATGAGGAACGGCCGCGCCAACCGGGACAGTCGCTGTACCGCCGCGCCATCGCGGTCCACCTCGATCGGCCGCGCCCACCGCGCCCGGAACGTGCCGACCTTGTCGAGCAGGCCGGGCGTGGTCCAGTCGAGGATGGCCCACAGCTCGGAGAGGTTGTTCTCCACCGGCGTGCCGGTGAGCGCGATCCGCGATCGGGCAGGGATCTCCCGCAGTGCCTTCGCGGTGCTGCTGAGCCGGTTCTTCACGTACTGCGCCTCGTCGGCGACCACCAGGCCCCAGTCCTGGCGGGCGAGGAAACCGGCGTCGACGCGCATGGTTCCGTAGCTGGTGAGCACGAACCCCTCGGTCAGTCCGTCCAGAGATCGGGCGCTGCCGTGGAAGCGGCGGACCGGGACGCCGGGGGCGAACCGCTGGATCTCCCGCTCCCAGTTGCCGAGCACCGAGGCGGGACAGATCACGAGCGCCGGACCGGCGGTCGGCGGGTTCTCCTGGTGTCGTAGGTACAGCGAGATGACAGTGACGGTCTTACCCAGGCCCATGTCGTCGGCGAGGCAGCCACCGAAGCCGAACATGGTCATCCGTTCCAGCCACCGCAGACCACGCAGCTGGTATTCACGCAGGGTGCCCGCAAGACCGGACGGTGGGTCCAGGGGCTCGGGGCCGCCCTCCGGATCGGCGATCCACTCGCGCAGCGTGCCCAGCCAACCGTCAGCCACCACCTCGACCCGATCACCGTCGATCTCGGCGCTGCCGATCAACGTCGAGGCCAGCGCGTCGTACGCCGTCAGGGGCCGCAACTGCCGCTCTCGGGCCTTGCGGGCCAGCTCCGGCTCGACGGCTACCCACTGGCCCCGTAGCCGGAGGATCGGCCGAGACCTGGCCACCAGATCCATCTCCCCATCGGTCAGCGGCACGCCGGCCAGGGTGAGCTGCCAACTCAGTGGCATCGGCACGGCGGAACGGAAGAACTCCGCCATGTGGGCCGGCCGCTCCGGCGGGGAACTGACCAGCGCCCGGGCGTTGAGCCCGCGGAAGAGCTGGGGTGGCCACTCGATGTCGATGCCGGCACCGGCCAGCTGTTCCTCGGCACCCCCGAGGAGGTCGACCAGATCCTCGTCGAGCAGCTCCAACTCGACCGGCGCGGCCTCGTCGAGGAGCCGTTGCAACGGCTGCCACACCGCAGCGGCCCGGCGGACGGCGAGCATCGCCTCGAAGGTCGCCCGGCGGCCGAGACCGTGGTCGGGGCCTTCCCACAGCGCCGCCGCGTCACTGACCAGCGTCGGGTCGGAGAGGCTGCGCAGCCGGACGACGGCGACGACCGGGGTGGTGTCGAAATCCCCGCGGCCCTCCAGCCGCAGCGCCACCCGCAGGCCGGTGTCCACCCCGGCGGAGACTTCCCGCGCCCAGCCACGCAGGTCCTCCACTGGCTGGGGTTCAAGGGCGGTGAAACGCACGTCCCCGGTCAGCCAGGGAGCCGCCGGGGTGCGCGGCAGCGTGTCGGCCACCGCGTCGAGGAAGGCCCGGACCAGCGCCTGCGCATCGGGCAGGACGAGCTGAGCGGCGGCGATGTCGATTGGCGCCGCACGGGCCTCGGGTGGCATCGCCGCAGCGAGGGCCCGGATGAGCTCCATGTCGGCGATGTCGAAGGGGCCCGCCCGCCAGGCGTCATACCCCTTCGGGGAGACGCCCGGCAGCAGGCGCCCGCGAGCGACCAGGTGTAGGCCGGTCACCGCAACGGTGGACCAGAAGGCGGCGGCGGGGGTGACGTCCGCCAGGTCGCGCAGCGCGACGAGGTGCCGGACGGCGTCGCCGATCGGCACTGCGCAGACCGGCACCGTCCAGGCCGCCACCGGGCCGTCGATGGGGAGCGCGAGATCCAGCTCGCGGCACTCACCCAGTTCGTCGAACTCAGCCGGGAGGGCGCCGCCGGCGGGGTTGTAGACATTGACCGTGCCGGTCCGGGGCGGATCGCCCGGCTCGAAGACCACCGCGAACCGCCCGAGTTGCACCGTACCTCCAGGAATCGGGCAGGCAACACGTCGCCTACCGCAGTCGACACGCTAACGTACACCGTACTGTAGAGGCACGCGTGACCTCCGGACCGAACTGACGGCGATCGGCCATGCTGGCCCGAGCTGGCGCCGGTCAACCGACGATGACACCGACTGGAGAGCACACACCGCGCACGTCAGCTCAAGATCAAATGCTCGTTCGTGGGCACGCGCCGAGGGCGTGCGACGTCGCATCGGCGAAGCATGACCGGAGACCGGTCTTGCCGTTGTGGGCCGTCGGTCGATTCAGCGGTGCAGGTAGGCGCGGATGGTGGTGCCGGCCGAGCTGGTATAGACCCGGACGAGATCGCACAGCTGATTGACTAGCAGCAGGCCCCGGCCGCCGCCGAGCGCGTCGGCCGGCACGGGGATGCGTCCCGCGAGGGGATTGCTGAGGTAGCCGTTGTCCGCGAGCTGACAGACCAGCTGGTCATCGTCGCTCCAGAGCGCGAGTTTCCCGGTTCCGCCGCCGTGCCGGAGGGTGTTGGTCGTCAGCTCGTTCACGGCCAGGACCAGGTCGGCGATCCGCTGCGGTGGCAGCCCGGCCCGCTCGGCGTGCTCGGCGGCCATGCGCCGCACGACCGGTAGGGCGAACACGTCGATCGTGAGGGTGGTGGCATGCGGTGGCGGGTCGGGTAGCGGCAGGTTGAAGGCCGCGGCGACCACGGACGGCTCGTCGTAGTGGACGCTGTCGAAGCCACCGTCGGCGTCGACCATGACCGGGTGGGTCTTGTACGCGTCCTCGATCCACACCGGGTCGAGCAGGCGGGTGTTGTAGGGACACAGGATCGTGGCCGGCCGGCCGGCGAACGCGGCGTTGATGAGCGCTTCGTGCTGGGCGCATGCCGGATATTCGGTGGCGCTGCGCCCTGCCCAGATCGGCTCACCGATCAACCGCACCCGCCGCCCCGGGTTGGCGTTGGCGAAGGCCAGCAGAACGGTGGGGATGATCCGGCCCGGATTGCGGCCGGCCACCATCATGTCGCGCAGCAGGACCCGATCGGCGTCCGCGCCGAGAGCATCCCGGATCAGTGCAAGGTTGGCGGCGGGCACGGCCACCGCGACCGGTTCCCCGACGGCCAGGCCCTCGCGGATGAATGGCACGGTACCAGCCAGGTATTCGTCGTCGTCACGGTACAGCAGCGCCGGATGGGTGAACGGTTCCGCGGTCGTCGTACTCATGCGATCAGCTCCGTCCCGGCGGCGCGGCTGAAGCGTACCGCCGGCAGCCCGGTGGCCCCCAGGCAGTCCAGGATCCTTGCCACCGGGCCGTGGCATCCGAACAGGTGCACGCCGGCAGGCGTGCGCAGCGAGAGCCGGGTCAGCAGCGCGGCGGTCGCCGCGTCGGCGAACCGAAGGCCCGCCAGATCGATGTGGATGGGCGCGGCCGGGTCGGGTTGCTGGTCCACCAGCGCATCGACGGCCGCGGCCACCGCTTGGCCGCTGCTGAAGTCCGCCTCACCGATCAGCCGCAGCCCGTACGGATCGCTGGTACGGCGGATACGCAGCAGCGGCGCCCAGCCCGTCCCCACCGCCGTCGCGCGCGTCGCGGGGTGCGCGCACGAAATCCGCTGCAGCAGGTCACCGTCGAAAGCACGCCGATCGTAAACGCAGACACCCAGCGCCCGCCCATCCATGTACAGGTGGTTGACCTGCGCCTCGTAGCCGGCCAACTGGTCGACACCGGGCGGAGCGCTCAGCGCCCAAGCCATGTCACCGACCAGGCGCAACCCCGGATAGCCGTCAAGCGTCGCCCGCTCGACGTGACCCCGCAGCGATTCCATGAGACGGGCCGGCTCAAAGCGGCCCGCCGGCAGGTACGCCTCCCGAGCCGACACCACCTGTACCTGCCCGGCCCGACCCTCGCGGCCGGGCAGGATGTCTCGGGCCTCCAGACCGGCCAGCACCTGCGCCGGCGGCACCAACTCCGTGAACACGATAACCCGGTCGCCGGCGGCAAGGCCGGCCGCGACGGTTTGCGCGATCACCTCGAGCCCGTCATCGACACCGTCGACGAGGACACAGACGTGATCACCGAGTTGGAGCCGCTCCACCGTCCGCACCCTCGCCTCGATCACCTCGCGTGTCGTCGGTCCCATTGTGCACGCTAACGACGCCAACAGCGTCACTGTGTTCACACCATCCCGCCGCAGGCTGCTGATACGCCCCTTCGGGCGTGTCCGGTTTGCCGGAACCTATCGACCGGCGGGCGTCGGCACGATCGGGTCCGCAGTCGACTTCCGGGCGCTGTTCGAGTCCGCACCGGCGCTTGCGGACCAACGTTCGGGGAATCGCGTCAGGCCAGGGTCAAGCGATAACGACCGATGGGGTCGGGTCGTTCGTTGCATCGTCGCCCTGAAAGGATGCCGATGACGCGCCGGGGTATCGGAACGACCCTCGGGACGCGCCCGCGAACCCCCTTCCCGCCCTGGATCAACCTCTTGATCGGGGCTATCCGGAGCATCTCAGGCTGTGGCGGTGTGGTTGGCCGATCGAAGCGAGGAGGGATGGTTGGCGCACATCCCCTTATGCGGCGGATTCGGCGGGGCGGTTGTAGGTGAGGAAGGCGGCACCGCTGTCCAGCACGGTGTGGTCGGTGAGTTGCCAGGCGCGGGGGTCGAAGGTGGCGGTGCGGGAGAACAGCGGGATGCCGGTGCCGACGGTCAGTGCGCCCACTTTGAGGATCAGCTGGTCGATCTGGTGGTAGAGCGCGCCGGCCAGTTCGGCGCCGCCGATTAGCCAGATGTCCTTGCCGTCCCGGCGTTTGAGCTCACGTACCGTCTGGGTCGGGTCGGTGGCGACCAGCTCGACGGTCGGGTCGGGGCTCTCGGTGAGGGTCCGAGAGAAGACCAGGTGGCGAAGGTGAGGGAAGGCGTTGGTGACCCCGGCCTTGAGTCCGATCTCGTAGCTGCGGCGCCCTTCCAGCACGGTGTCGAAGTGGGTGCCTTCGGCGGTGACGGACAGGGCGGTGCGGGCC
>NZ_SMJY01000216.1:0-9967 GCF_004348355.1 Micromonospora sp. KC721
GGGTGGGAGCCGGCGCATCGGTGCCGGGAGCGACAACCTGCGGTGACTGCGCGGGCCGGCCGCCCGGGTCGGCTCCCGACGGCGACGCCGGTTCCGTCACGTGAACCTCCTGGGAAGCTGTGGGTCCACCGCTCGCGCGGCGGACATCGGCCAGGCTACCGCCGGCGCGCACGGCCGACCCGCCGCGCGGGCGGCCGTCACCGGGATCAGTCGACGTTCGGGGCGAAGTCCCGCCCGAAGGGCGCCTCGGCGTAGCGGACCACACCGATCACCACCAGGGCCACCACGGCCAGCGCGGCCAGCACCAGGCCGGTCCAGGCCAGCCGTTCCCCGCGCCGCAGCCGGGCGGCCCCGGTGAGGTACCCGCCGGAGGCGTACGCCTCGCGCCGGGCCTCGCGGGCGAGGTGGAGCGCGACCGTCGCCGGCACCACACCGCCGACGAACAACCCGGTGAGCGCCGCCATCAGCCCGAGGGCGAAGACCGCGCGCGCCTTCGACGCCGGTGCCGGGTCCGGGTCGAGCGGATGGCGGGGCGGCTGGTACACCACGGGCACCTGCCCGGGAGCGGTCGTCATGCCCCCATCATGCCCCGGCTTGCCCGCCCACACCTGCGACGAGGCCCCCGGCGGCTGCCGGGGGCCTCGTCAGGAACTACGTCAGCGGTACGACCCGAAGTCGAAGTCGTCCAGCGGCACCGCCTGGCCGCTGGCCGGCCCGAAGCCGTAGTCGGTCTCCGGGTAGCCGGTCATCGAGTAGACCTTGGCCTTCGCCTCCTCGGTCGGCTCGACCCGGACGTTGCGGTACTTGCTGATGCCCGTACCGGCCGGGATGAGCTTACCGATGATCACGTTCTCCTTGAGGCCGACGAGCGAGTCGCTGCGGGAGTTGATCGCCGCGTCGGTCAGCACCCGGGTGGTCTCCTGGAAGGAGGCCGCCGAGAGCCAGGAGTCGGTGGCCAGCGAGGCCTTGGTGATGCCCATCAGCACCGGGCGACCGGCGGCGGGCTCGCCGCCCTCGGAGACGAGTCGGCGGTTCTCCGACTCGAACAGCGCCCGGTCGACCAGCACGCCCGGCAGGAACTCGGTCGAGCCGGAGTCGATGACCGTCACCCGCTTGAGCATCTGCCGGATGATGATCTCGATGTGCTTGTCGTGGATGAGCACACCCTGCGAGCGGTAGACCTCCTGGACCTCCTGCGTCAGGTGGACCTGGACCGCGCGCGGGCCGAGGATGCGCAGCAGCTCGTGGGGGTCGATGGTGCCCTCGGTGAGCTTCTCGCCGACCTCGACGTGGTCGCCGTCGTGGGCCCGCAGGCGGACCCGCTTGGAGATCTTGTCGTACACGATCTCGTCGCTGCCGTCGTCCGGCACCACGATGATCTTGCGCGACCGCTCGCCGTCCTCGATCCGGACCCGACCCGGGGTGTCGGCGATCGGCGCCTTGCCCTTTGGCACCCGGGCCTCGAAGATCTCCGTGACCCGGGGCAGACCCTGGGTGATGTCCTCACCCGCGACACCACCGGTGTGGAAGGTCCGCATCGTCAACTGCGTACCGGGCTCACCGATCGACTGGGCGGCGATGATGCCGACCGCCTCGCCGACGTCCACGGTCTTGCCGGTCGGCAGCGAGCGGCCGTAGCACGCACCGCAGACACCCAGCTTCGACTCGCAGGTGAGCACGCTGCGCACCCGGACCGTCTCCACCCCGGCCGCGACGATCTTGTCGACCAGAATGGAGTTCAGGTCCGAACCCCGCTCGGCGACCACGGTGCCGTCCGGCCCCTTGATGTCGTCGGCCAGGGTACGGGCGTGCACGCTGGTCTCGACGTGCTCGTGGGTGACCAGCCGGCCGTCCAGACGCTGCCCGATCTGCATCGGGATCGCCCGGTCGGTGCCGCAGTCCTCCTCGCGGATGATGACGTCCTGCGAGACGTCCACCAGCCGTCGGGTCAGGTAACCCGAGTCGGCGGTCCGCAGCGCGGTGTCGGCCAGACCCTTACGGGCACCGTGCGTGGAGATGAAGTACTCCAGCACGGACAGACCCTCCCGGTACGAGGCCTTGATGGGCCGCGGGATGATCTCGCCCTTCGGGTTGGCCACCAGACCACGGATCGCCGCGATCTGCCGGAGCTGGAGCAGGTTACCGCGGGCACCCGAGTTGATCATCTTCCACAGCGGGTTCTCCTGCGGCAGCGCGGTGTCCATCTCCTTGGCGACCTCGTTGGTCGCGTTGGTCCAGATGGAGATCAGCTCGCTACGGCGCTCCTCGGCGGTGATCAGACCGCGCTGGTACTGGCGGTCGATCTTGTCGGCATCCGTCTCGTACCGCGCCAGGATCTCCGCCTTGCGCGGCGGAGCGATGACGTCCTCCATGCCGATGGTGACACCGGACCAGGTCGCCCAGTGGAAGCCGGCCTCCTTGAGGCCGTCCAGGGTGGCGGCCAGGGCCACCTTCGGGAAGCGCTCGGCGAGGTCGTTGACGATCGCGGAGAGCTGGCCCTTGCGGATCTCGTAGTTCACGAAGCGGTAGCCCTGCGGCAGCGTCTCGTTGAACAGGACCCGGCCGAGCGTGGTCTCCACCGTCAGCGGGTCGCCCTCGACCCAGCCCTCGGGCGCGGTCCACGGCTCGGCGCCGGCACCGTTGTCGACGTCGGTCACGCCCCGCAGCCGGATCCGGACCGGCGACTGCAGGTGCAGCTCACCGTTGTCGAAGGCCATCCGCGCCTCGGCGTCCGAGCTGAACGCCCGACCCTCGCCCTTCGCACCGGGGGTGAGGTGCGTGAGGTGGTACAGGCCGATGACCATGTCCTGGGTGGGCATGGTGACCGGCTTGCCGTCCGCCGGCTTGAGGATGTTGTTCGACGAGAGCATCAGGATCCGCGCCTCGGCCTGGGCCTCGGCGGACAGCGGCACGTGCACCGCCATCTGGTCGCCGTCGAAGTCGGCGTTGAAGGCGGTGCAGACCAGCGGGTGGATCTGGATCGCCTTGCCCTCGACCAGCTGCGGCTCGAAGGCCTGGATGCCCAGACGGTGCAGGGTGGGGGCACGGTTGAGCAGCACCGGGTGCTCGCCGATGACCTCTTCCAGCACGTCCCACACGACCGGCCGCTGCCGCTCGACCATCCGCTTGGCGGACTTGATGTTCTGCGCGTGGTTGAGGTCGACCAGCCGCTTCATGACGAACGGCTTGAACAGCTCCAGCGCCATCTGCTTGGGCAGGCCGCACTGGTGCAGCTTCAGCTTCGGGCCGACCACGATGACCGAACGGCCGGAGTAGTCGACGCGCTTGCCGAGCAGGTTCTGCCGGAACCGGCCCTGCTTGCCCTTGAGCATGTCCGACAGCGACTTCAGCGGGCGGTTACCCGGACCGGTGACCGGCCGGCCACGACGGCCGTTGTCGAACAGCGCGTCGACGGCCTCCTGGAGCATCCGCTTCTCGTTGTTGACGATGATCTCGGGCGCACCGAGGTCGATCAGCCGCTTGAGGCGGTTGTTCCGGTTGATGACCCGGCGGTACAGGTCGTTCAGGTCGGAGGTGGCGAAGCGGCCACCGTCGAGCTGCACCATCGGGCGCAGGTCCGGCGGGATGACCGGGACGCAGTCGAGCACCATGCCGAGCGGCGAGTTGCGGGTGTTCTGGAAGGCCGCGACGACCTTCAGCCGCTTGAGGGCCCGGATCTTCCGCTGGCCCTTGCCGGAGCGGATGGTCTCGCGCAGGCTCTCGGCCTCGGCGTCGAGGTCCATGTTCTGGACCAGGGCCTTGATGGCCTCGGCGCCCATGCCGCCGGTGAAGTACTCGCCGAAGCGGTCCCGCAGCTCGCGGTAGAGCAGTTCGTCGGTGACCAGCTGCTTCGGCTCGAGCTTGCGGAAGGTCTCCAGCACCTCGTCGAGACGGTCGATCTCGCGCTGGGCCCGGTCGCGGATCTGGCGCATCTCGCGCTCTCCGCCCTCCTTGACCTTGCGCCGGACGTCCGCCTTCGCGCCCTCGGCCTCCAGCTCGGCCAGGTCGGCCTCGAGCTTGGCGGCCCGCTTCTCGATCTCCGAGTCGCGGCTGTTCTCGGACTGCCGCTTCTCGGCCAGGATCTCGTTCTCGATGGTCGAGAGGTCGCGGTGACGCGCCTCGGCGTCCACGCTGGTCACGACGTACGAGGCGAAGTAAATGATCTTCTCGAGGTCCTTGGGGGCGAGGTCCAGCAGGTAGCCCAGCCGGCTCGGCACGCCCTTGAAGTACCAGATGTGGGTCACCGGAGCGGCGAGCTCGATGTGCCCCATCCGCTCCCGGCGCACCTTGGAGCGGGTCACCTCGACGCCGCAGCGCTCGCAGATGATGCCCTTGAAACGGACCCGCTTGTACTTACCGCAGTAGCACTCCCAGTCCCGCTGCGGACCGAAGATCTTCTCGCAGAAGAGCCCGTCCTTCTCCGGCTTGAGGGTGCGGTAGTTGATCGTCTCAGGCTTCTTGACCTCACCGTGCGACCACTGACGGATGTCGTCGGCGGTGGCGAGGCCAATGCGCAGCTCGTCGAAGAAGTTGACGTCGAGCACTATGTCCCCTATGTCGTCGTCTTTACAGCTAGATCATGGGCGGGGTTCGGGGGCCGGCCGACCCGCGTCGGGATCAAGCCTGACCGCCCAGAGCGGGCCGGTCGGCCCCCGAACCTCCACCACTTACACCTCTTCGACCGAGCTCGGCTCGCGCCGGGACAGGTCGATGCCCAGCTCCTCCGCAGCCCGGAACACCTCGTCGTCGGTCTCGCGCATCTCCAGGGCCACACCGTCGCTGGAGAGCACCTCGACGTTGAGGCACAGCGACTGCAGCTCCTTGAGCAGCACCTTGAACGACTCCGGGATGCCCGGCTCGGGGATGTTCTCGCCCTTGACGATCGCCTCGTAAACCTTCACCCGGCCGAGGACGTCGTCGGACTTGATCGTCAGTAGCTCCTGCAGGGCGTACGCGGCGCCGTACGCCTGCATCGCCCAGCACTCCATCTCACCGAAACGCTGGCCACCGAACTGCGCCTTACCACCCAGCGGCTGCTGCGTGATCATCGAGTACGGGCCGGTCGACCGTGCGTGGATCTTGTCGTCGACCAGGTGGTTGAGCTTCAGGATGTAGATATAGCCGACCGCGATCGGATCCGGCAGCGGCTCGCCGGACCGGCCGTCGAACAGCTGCGCCTTGCCGGAGGAACCGATCAGCTGCTTGCCGTCCCGGTTGGGCAGGGTCGACGAGAGCAGACCGGAGATCTCCTCCTCGCGGGCACCATCGAAGACCGGCGTGGCCACGTTGGTGTCCGGCTCGGACTCGTGCGCCTCGATCGAGCGGAGCTGGCGCTTCCACTCGGCGTCGTCGCCGTCGACCTTCCAGCCGGTCTTGGCCACCCACCCCAGGTGGGTCTCCAGGACCTGACCGATGTTCATCCGCGACGGCACACCCAGCGGGTTCAGCACGATGTCGACCGGGGTGCCGTCCTCCAGGAACGGCATGTCCTCGACCGGCAGGATCTTGGAGATGACGCCCTTGTTGCCGTGCCGGCCGGCGAGCTTGTCACCGTCCTGGATCTTGCGCTTCTGGGCGACGTAGACCCGGACCAGCTCGTTGACGCCCGGCGGCAGTTCGTCACCGTCCTCGCGGGAGAAGGTACGCACACCGATGACCGTGCCGGTCTCGCCGTGCGGCACCTTCAGCGAGGTGTCCCGCACCTCGCGCGCCTTCTCGCCGAAGATCGCGCGGAGCAGCCGCTCCTCCGGGGTCAGCTCGGTCTCACCCTTCGGGGTGACCTTGCCGACCAGGATGTCACCGGGGACGACCTCGGCGCCGATCCGGATGATGCCACGCTCGTCGAGGTCGGCGAGCATCTCCTCGCTGACGTTCGGGATGTCCCGGGTGATCTCCTCCGGGCCGAGCTTGGTGTCCCGCGCGTCGACCTCGTGCTCCTCGATGTGGATCGAGGTGAGCACGTCCTGCTGCACGAGGCGCTGCGACAGGATGATCGCGTCCTCGTAGTTGTGGCCCTCCCAGCACATGAACGCCACGAGCAGGTTGCGCCCGAGCGCCATCTCGCCCTCGTCGGTGCACGGACCGTCGGCGATGACCTGACCGGCCTCGACCCGGTCGCCCTCGAAGACGACCGGCTTCTGGTTCACGCAGGAGCCGGCGTTGGAGCGGCGGAACTTGTGCAGCAGGTACGTCCGGCGGTGGCCGTCGTCCTGGTGGATGGTGATGTAGTCGGCGCAGAGGTCCTCGATGACCCCGCCGACCTCGGCCACCACCACGTCACCGGCGTCGACCGCGGCGCGGTACTCCATGCCGGTGCCGACCAGCGGCGCCTCGGCCTTGACCAGCGGCACGGCCTGGCGCTGCATGTTCGCGCCCATCAGCGCGCGGTTGGCGTCGTCGTGCTCGAGGAACGGGATCATCGCGGTCGCGACGGAGGTCATCTGCCGCGGCGAGACGTCCATGTAGTCCACGGCGCCCGGCGCGACGTCCTCGGTCTCGCCACCCTTACGACGGACCAGGACGCGGTCCTCGGCGAAGGTGCCGTCCGCCTTCAGCGGGGCATTGGCCTGCGCCTTGACGAACCGGTCCTCCTCGTCGGCGGTCAGGTAGTCGATCTGGTCGGTGACCCGACCCTCGACGACCTTCCGGTACGGCGTCTCGATGAAGCCGAACGGGTTGACCCGGGCGAAGGTGGACAGCGCGCCGATCAGACCGATGTTCGGACCTTCCGGCGTCTCGATCGGGCACATCCGGCCGTAGTGGGACGGGTGCACGTCGCGGACCTCGAAGCCGGCCCGCTCCCGGGACAGACCACCCGGGCCGAGCGCGCTCAGCCGCCGCCGGTGGGTCAGGCCCGCCAGCGGGTTGGTCTGGTCCATGAACTGGGACAGCTGCGAGGTGCCGAAGAACTCCTTGATCGCCGCCACCACCGGGCGGATGTTGATCAGGGTCTGCGGCGTGATCGCCTCAACGTCCTGGGTGGTCATCCGCTCACGGACGACCCGCTCCATCCGGGACAGACCGACCCGGACCTGGTTCTGGATCAGCTCGCCGACCGTACGCAGGCGCCGGTTGCCGAAGTGGTCGATGTCGTCGGCCTCGTAGCCCTCCTCACCGGCGTGCAGCCGGCAGAGGTACTCCACGGTGGCGACGATGTCGTCCTCGGTGAGCGTGCCCGTGGTGATCGGCACGCTCAGCTGGAGCTTCTTGTTGAACTTGTACCGGCCGACCTTGGCGACGTCGTACCGCTTCGGGTTGAAGAAGAGGTTGTCGAGCAGGGTCTGCGCGTTCTCGCGGGTCGGCGGCTCGCCGGGGCGGAGCTTGCGGTAGATGTCGAGCAGGGCCTCGTCCTGGCCGGCGATGTGGTCCTTCTCGAGCGTGGTCATCATCAGCTCGGACCAACCGAACCGCTCGCGGATCTGCTCCGCGGACCATCCGATGGCCTTGAGCAGCACGGTGACGGCCTGCCGACGCTTGCGGTCGATGCGGACGCCGACCGTGTCGCGCTTGTCGATGTCGAACTCCAGCCAGGCACCCCGGCTCGGGATGACCTTGACGCTGGAGAGGTCGCGGTCGGAGGTCTTGTCCGGCTGCTTGTCGAAGTAGACGCCCGGAGACCGGACGAGCTGGCTGACCACGACGCGCTCGGTGCCGTTGATGATGAAGGTGCCCTTCGGCGTCATCATCGGGAAGTCACCCATGAACACCGTCTGGCTCTTGATCTCGCCGGTGGTGTTGTTGGTGAACTCCGCGGTCACGAACAGCGGGGCGCAGTAGGTCAGGTCCTTCTCCTTGCACTCCTCGATCGAGGCCTTGACCTCGTCGAAGCGCGGAGCCGAGAAGGAGAGCGACATGGTGCCGGAGAAGTCCTCAATGGGACTGATCTCGTCGAGGATCTCCGCGAGACCCGAGCGTGCGTGCGGGTCGTCCGCCGACCGGCCCTGCCAAGCCTCGTTGCCGACGAGCCAGTCGAAGGACTCGTTCTGGATGGCGAGGAGGTTGGGGACCTCGAGGTGTTCGGTGATCCTGCCGAAAGAAACTCGGCGGGGCGCGAAAGCGCTCGACGTACGACTGGTCTTCGCAGGGCGGGAAGCTGCCAAGATGCGTCCTTCCGAGGACCGGTGCTGCAGAACGGCTGGTACGCGTGCACTCCAATGACCCCACCAGAAATATCCATAAACGGACATTTCCGAGCAGGGGTCAATTCGGAAGGCAGCGCAAACTAGCAGTGTAGCCGAGAGGCTAACCGCTGTCCAGCCCATCCCGCAGGTCGCCGCGGAGCGGGCCTCGGGACCCCTGAAAAACCGGGTCTCACCGGGCCGCTCGGAACACGTCGTCCCTGCCGGACCGCTCGGGTCACGACGATGGTGCTGCCGCTGGCACTACCCGAGAGGAGGCCGTCGCAAGCGCGGAAGGTCTTGCTGGTGTCAGCGTGCCTGGCAGGCCCGTGTCACGTCAAGGGCCGGCCGTGCCCGCCATCCTCTTTCCCAGCGGCGGGCCACCGCCCCGTCCCGCCCTCAGACCGTACGTCGGACGCCGGAAGTCCTGCTCACGCCGCTGCCGCCGGTGAGCTACCAACCAACAGCGGGCGGTGACCCGTTTCCGGATCACCGCCCGCTGCGACGCGGTGTGCTCCGGCTCACGTGAGCCGGACGCGCGCCGAGAGTCGACCAGAGGCCGACTCAGGTCACTTGAGGGTGACCTTGGCGCCCTCGCCCTCGAGCTTGGCCTTGGCCTTCTCGGCGGTCTCCTTGTTGACCTTCTCCAGGACCGCCTTCGGAGCGGCCTCGACCACGTCCTTGGCCTCCTTGAGGCCCAGGCCGGTCAGCTCACGCACGACCTTGATGACCTGGATCTTCTTGCCCCCGTCGGCCTCGAGGACGACGTCGAACTCGTCCTTCTCCGGCTCGGCCTCGGCGGCCGGGCCAGCCGGGCCAGCCGGGCCGGCGATGGCGACCGGAGCAGCCGCGGTGACCTCGAAGGTCTCCTCGAACTGCTTCACGAACTCGGAGAGCTCGATCAGCGTCATCTCTTTGAACGCGTCGAGCAGCTCTTCGGTGCTGAGCTTCGCCATGTCTGGCGTCCTTTCCTGAATGGTTTAACTAAGAACGTGGGTGCGCCGGGTGACCTCAGGCCGCCTCGGCGCCCTCCTTCTCGCGCTTGTCCTGCAGGGCGGCCGCCAGACGGGCGGTCTTGGAGAGCGGAGCCTGGAACAGGGCCGCGGCCTTGCTCAGGTTGCCCTTCATCGCGCCGGCCAGCTTGGCCAGCAGCACCTCACGGGACTCCAGGTCGGCGAGCTTCGTGACCTCGGCCGCGGAAATGGCCTTGCCCTCGAAGACACCGCCCTTGATGACGAGCTTCGGGTTGGCCTTCGCGAAGTCGCGAAGCCCCTTCGCCGCCTCGACGACGTCGCCCGAAACGAAAGTCAGCGCGGTAGGACCGGTGAACAGCTCGTCGAGGCCGGAGATGCCCGCATCCGTCGCGGCACGCTTCGCCAGCGTGTTCTTGGCGACGGTGTAGGTGGTCTCCTTGCCGAGCGAGCGCCGCAGCTGGGTGAGCTGGGAAACCGTCAGACCACGGTACTCGGTGAGCACCGCGGCACCCGCGTTACGGAAGCTCTCGGTCAGCTCAGCGACGGCCGTGGCCTTGTCGGCCCGGATCGGCTTGTCCGCCATGTCCCTCCTCTCTCGTTACTCGGAGCTGGTCGCCGTCATCGGGCCGGTCGGCCCTGTCGACAGCGGCGTAGGCATCACGACAACGAGAAAAGCCCCGGCGCAGGGCGCACGGGGCGAGGGCCGGCGAGATGGACACGGTCGACGGACCGCGTACACTGCCGATTTTCGCTTACCGCCCTGCGCGGGTCGCCCGTCATCGTGGGACCTTCGACCGTGCCGGGGCACGGTGACCAGCGGTCTCTGGGTGGAACTTCGCCCCAAGGTTACGTCACCCACCCCCAACCACCAAATCG
>NZ_SMJY01000217.1:0-9885 GCF_004348355.1 Micromonospora sp. KC721
GACGGGGCCGGCGTGGCAGGTGCCGGGACACCGATCCCGACCGCCGGGGCGGTGTCGCGCGCGTCGACCTGCGGTCGCCACGGGGCGGGTGCCGCTGGCGTGCTCCGCCACTGGTCGGTGAGGGTGGCCGCGCCGGCCCGCCCGGCGGTCGCCGGTTCGGTCAGGCCGATCGGGGTCTGTTCGACCGCCATCGGCTGCCGCTGCCGGGGCAGCGCGGTGTCCCGCCCTCGGTGCGAGGGGAGCACCACGGTGGAGTTCGGCAGAGTGACCTGGGCCACCGTGCCGCCCTCGACGTTGCGGCGCAACTCCACCCGGATGCCGTACCGGGAGGCGAGCCGGCTCACCACGGCCAGACCCATCAACCGGAACGCGGCCACGTCCACGCTGGCCGGCGCGGCCAGCCGACGATTGAGCGAGTCGAGTTGCTCGTCGGTCAGGCCGAGGCCGCGATCCTCGATCTGGATCAGCACGTAGTCCCGGATCCGGCGGCCGTCGGCGACCACCGTGGTGGTGGGCGGCGAGAAACGGGTCGCGTTGTCGAGCAGCTCGGCGACGAGGCGTACCACGTCGTTGACCGCGTGGGCGGCCACCGAAACATCGGTGTCGACGGTGCCGAACTCGATCCGGTTGTAGAGCTCGACCTCGGACTGCGCGGCCCGCAACACGTCCACCAGCAGCGCGTCGTCGCGGCGCGGGACAGCCGAGTCGGCGCCGGCGAGCACGAGCAGGTTCTCGTCGTTACGGCGCATCCGGGTGGCGAGGTGGTCGAGTTCGAAGAGCTGGGCGAGACGCTTCGGGTCCTCCTCGCCGCGCTCGATGGCGTCCAGCTCGCCGATCATCCGGTCGACCAGGGTCTGCGACCGGCGGGCCAGGTTGAGGAACATCGCCGACACGCTGGTCCGCAGTGCCGCCTGCTCGGCGGCGACCCGGACGGCCTCCCGGTGCACGACGTTGAAGGCCAGGGCCACCTGCCCCACCTCGTCCCGGTTCTCCAACCGGATCGGGTCACGGACCTGGCGGACGATCTCCTCCACGCCGCCGTCGCTCACGCTGCCCACGTTCTGCAGCCGCTTCACCGCTTCCGGCAGGTCCTGGTTGGCCACCGAGAGGGCACCCTCGCGCAGCCGGCGCAGCGAGTGGTTGAGCGAGCGGGCCAGCGCCACCGCGAGCGAGACGGCGATGGCCAGCGCGAGCAGCACCAGCACCGACTCGATCACGGCCTGCCGGATCACGTCGCTGCGGGCCGCCTCGGTCTCGTCGAGCAGGCGGTTCTGGAGCTGAGTCTCGGCCCACCGCATGAGGTCGTTGACCGCGCCGATCGAGGCGGCGGCGTCGGTCGCGGTGACCAGTGGCTGCTGCCCCACCGACCGGGTGATGTCGGCGGCCACCCGGTCGGCGAGGCCGACCGCGTCGCCGGAGACCGTTCCCTCGACCAGTGCCCGCTGCTCGGGTGCGGCGACCAGCGAGAAGGACACCAGGGCCTCCTGCTGGCCGGTGAGGGTGGTGACGAAGGCGGAGAACTGCTCCTCGTCGATCCGCCCCCCGCTGAGCGCGGTGTAGGCGACGGCCTCCTCCTCGGCCACCGCCGCCTTCGCCCGGCTGAACGCCGCCACCGCCCGACGGGCGTCGGCGAGGCTCTCCTGCCCGGGGAGCTGCGCCAGGGCGTCAGCGTACGAGACCAGGTCGGTGAGGATGATGCCGTAGCGCAGGGTGGCCGCGGCGACCGGCATCTGCCGGCGCTCGACCACCTCCTGGCGGGTGCCGTTGAGCGTCTCCAGGTGTTCGTCGATGACGGTCAACCGGTCCCGCACGTCGGCCGGGATGTCGCCGGCCCGGTCGCGCTCGGCGCGGTACTCGGCGATCCGCTCGTCGGTGGCCCGTACCCGCAGGTTGTAGTCGTCGACCTGCTGCTGCGGGTTGGCCAGGTGAACGGCCGCCGCCATCCGCTCCTTGTGCAGGTCCTGGGCGAGCGCGGAGACGTCGGCCGAGAGCGCGGTCAGCGACCTGATCCGGGTGGCGTCGACCGCGCCCGCGCCGGTGGAGACGAGTCGGATTGTTGCCAGAGCGATGACGGCGGCGAGCGGAACCACCAGAATGAGGGCGAGCTTGGATCGGATCCGGACGTCCCGCAGTCGGGGCAGCCGGCGCACCCGGTCGTGGTCGGCGGTCTTGCCGATTTCGGGCAGGGTCGTCGGTCCGGTGCTCACGACATCGCCTCCGTCGTTTCTTCCGCGCCTGCCCCGCCGACCGCGCCCGGTGCGGCGATAGAGCGCCACACGCGGCACGGCCGCGATTTCATCAGAGATGATCGCGTTTGGAAAGCCGCAGTGGAGCGGAGCCCGGCAAACCCCCGGCCTGGTCCCCCGGGGGCCTCGTTCCCGCGCACACTCTGAGCAGGCATTGTCGATCCAGGGTGGCCGTTCATCACCCTGAAGTTCGGATATGTAAATTTCTCATGACGCCAGCATGTGGGAATCCCGTCCCAGGCCTCACCCCGACGCCCTCGCGCTTGACCGCGAGACCCCCGCATTGGCAAGGTTTTGCAGGCTTCGCGCACACCGTACGGCAGACAAACCCGTTTCTCCACTGAGGACGGATACCGGCGGTCGTGACGCGGCACCGCCCGCGCCGCATCTGGAGGACTGAGTTGAGCCCCATCCGCTACGCGACCATCGTGGCGCTCGCATCGGCCGTGCTGGCCACCACGCTCACCGGCTGCACGTCCGGCGCGGACCAGGAGGCGGGCGCCCCGATCGTCGTCGCCGCCGACCTGGAGCTGTCCGGTGCCTCCGCGCAGACCGGCAAGGCGTACCAGCGGGCGCTGGAGCTCAAGGTCGAGCAGCTCAACTCCTCCGGTGCGATGGGTGGACGGAGGATCGAGCTTCGGGTGCGGGACAACCGTTCCGACGCCAGCGAGTCGCTGCGGAACATCGGCGACTTCACCAACGACTCCACGGTCAGCGCGATCGTCATGGGCAGCTGCAACGAATGCGCCGTCGGCGCGGTCCGGACGATCAACGAGAAGAAGATCCCGACCATCGCGCTCGCCGCGGCCGGCGCGGTCGCCGACCCGGTCGCCGACCGGCGGTACGTCTTCAAGCTGGCCCCCAACGCGGCGGACAACGCCGCCCTGCTCACCACCGAACTGCGCCGCAAGGGGGCCCGCCGGGTCGCCGTCCTGCACAGCGACGACGACTACGGCCGGGAGGGCCTGTCCGCACTACGGGGCGAGTTCACCAAGGCCGGCATCCGGCTGACCCGCAACGAATCGGTCCGCACCACCGACACTGAGGTGTCGCAGCAGGTCCGCCGGCTGACCACCGACGACCCGCAGGCCATGGTGGTCTGGACCCCGCCGGAGCAGGCCGCACTCGCCGCCACCAGCGTGCGGGAGGCGAGGTTCACCGGGGCACTCTTCCTCGACGCGGCGGCGGCCGGCGACCTCTTCCTCGGCGGCACCGCCCGCGCCACCGAGCGGGCCACCCTGATCTTCACGCAGACCATGGTGATCGACGACGTCATCGCCACCAATCCCGCCAAGGCCGCCCGCAGGCAGTGGTTCCAGGCATACACCGCCCGGTACGGCGGTTACAACGGCTACTCCTCCTTCGCCGCCGACGCCGTCCAGCTCATCGTCGACGCCGTCGCCCGGGCCGGCGGCGACGCGGTCGACCGGGACGCCCTGCGTGACGTGCTGGAGACCTCGCAGCTGGACGGTCTGTCCGGGCCGATCCGGATGACTCCGGACAACCACTCCGGGCTGATGCCACAGGCGTTGACGACGCTGGTCGCGCGCGGCGGGCGCTGGCGGCTGGCGGGCTGACCCACCCGGGGGTACGGCCGGTCAGCGGGCGCTGGTGGTGGCCCGCAGCCAGGGCAACGCCAGGCGCTCGACCAGCGACAGGGCCGCGTAGAGCACGATGCTCATCAGAGCGATCAACACGATCGCCGCCCACGCCGTGGCAGTGTCCCCGACGCCGTTGTACTGGAGGATCTGGTAGCCCAGGCCCGGCTTGTCGGAGTAGAACTCCCCGATCACCGCGCCGATCGCGGCCAGTGGCATCGCGACCTTGAGCCCGACGAAGATCTGCGGGAGGGCGGCCGGGAAACGGACCTTGCGGAACGCCTGCCACCAGGAGGCGTTCAGCGACCGGGCCAGCTCGGCCAGATCCGCCGGGGTGGTGGTCAGGCCGGTCGCCGTGGAGAGCACGATCGGGAAGAAGCAGAGCAGGAAGACCATGGTCAGGATGGGCTTCTCGCCCCAGCCGACCGAGACCACCAGCAGCGGACCCAGGGCGATCTTCGGAACCGCGTTGACCGCCACCAGCAGCGGGGCGAACATCCGCTCGACCCGCCGGGAGGCGGCCAGGGCCATCCCGATCAGCACCCCGGCGACCGTCGAGAGCAGGAAGCCGAGCAGCGTCATCGACGTGGTCACGCCCAACGCCGGCAGCAGCACGTCGGCCGTCTCCGCCAGCGCGGCCCAGACATCCTGTGGCGGGGGCAGCGACGCCGGGTGGACCAGTTCCAGCCCGGTGGTGACCAGCCACCAGACGGCCAGCGCGATCAGCAGGCCGAGCAGCGGTAGGCCGACGGCCGCGGGGCGCGCTCCGGCTCGCCAGGCCGCGGCGCGAAACGACGCGGCCCGGGTCTTGGCCGCGCCCGTCCCGGCCACCGCCGCCGGTTCCGTCCAGGCAGGGGTACGCATCGGTGTCACGGTCTCTCGTTCCTCTCCTGCCGACCGGGGTCGGCACGCGACGGGGGTACGGCCACCGGGGTGTCCCGGTGAACCGCACCCCCGCACTCGGTCGGTCGGCGGTCAGGCCTTCGGCGTCAGGCTGAAGTCGATGATCTGGTCTGGCGTGATGGTCGTCTTGAGCGCGCCCGCCCCCTGCAGCAGCGCGATGCTCTTGGCGACCCGCTCGCTGTCCAGCGTGCCGATGGCGGTGCCGGAGTTGCTGGAGCGTACGTAGGCGGCCATCAGCTGGAGTTCGGCGGCGGCCGCGGCCGGCACGGTCGCGGCGACGTTCTTCTTCAGCAGGTCGGCGGCCTCCTGCGGGTTGGCCAGGGCGTACGCCAGGCCCTTGAGCAGCGCCGCGGTGAAGCTCTTGACCATCTCCGGCTTCTCCTTGGCGAGCTTGCTGGAGGTGATCAGCGCGTTGCCGTAGAGGTCGGTCATCACGTCGCTGTACGGCAGCACGACGGGCTTCTTCTTGGTGACCGCCTGGACGGTGGGCTGCCCCACCACGAACTGGCCGATGCCGTCGACGGTGCCGGCGCCCAGCATGCCCATCAGGGTCTGCGCCTCGCCGTTGACGAAGGTGACCTTGCTGGCGTCCACGCCGGCCAGGCGGGCGTACGTCGGGAAGAGCAGGCGCACCACGGAGGTCTGGGTGTCGGCGAGCTTCTTGCCCTCGAGGTCCTTCGGGGTGGCGATGTTCTTGCCCTCGACACTGACCACGGCGGCCATGGTGCGCTGCTGGATCGCCGCCACCGCGACGAAGTCCTTCGCGGCGCCGTTGCCCAGTTGGAGCAGGCCACCGGTCAGGTCGATCGGACCGAAGTCGGCCTGACCGCCCACAACGGTCTGGATGACCATACCGGTGCCCTGGCCCGGCTTGATCTCCACGTCGAAGCCGGCCTCCTTGAAGAAGCCCTTCTCCTTGGCCACCCAGGCGTACGAGTCGCGGCCGAAGTTGCCGAACGAGGTGAGGTAGGTCACCTTCTGCAGCGCCTTGCCGTCACCGCCTCCGGCGTCGGACTTGTCGTCGCCGCTGCATCCGGCGACCAGGGCTAGCGTGGCGGCCAGGGCGGCCGCGGCGACTGTACGGGTCAGCCTTCTCATCTGTGCACCATGTCCTTTCCGACCGGGCGTCACCCGGAGGGGGTTGTTATTCGGGTGGCACCCGCGCGGGGGGAGACGCGGCACCACCGTCGAGAGGGGACTCTTTGCGCGGACAGCGTACGAGAATCCCGCGCGCACGACGTCAGTTGGACCGGATCACCGCGCAATCAGCAACGGTCCACTCCGGATGGTGCGCAGGGAAGGCGCTCCGGATAGTGTTTGTCGGATTCCCGACCCATCAACCAGGGAGGCCCGGCGAAGATGATCCGGCTCGCCGACGTGTCGCGTACCTTCGACGGCCGCTCAGGGCACGTGGAGGCGCTGCGCGGCATCGACCTGGAGGTCGCCGAGGGTGAGTTCGTCGCGGTGCTCGGACGCTCCGGCTGCGGCAAGTCGACCCTGCTGCGGATGGTCGCCGGCCTGCTGCCGGCGACCACCGGCGAGATCACCGTCGGCGGCGACCGGGTCACCGGGCCACGCCGCGACATCGCCATGCTCTTCCAGCGACCCGCCCTGCTCCCCTGGCGCACCGTGCTCGACAACGTGCTGCTGCCGGCGGAGATCTTCGGCTGGCGCCGGCCCGAACACCGCGACCAAGCCCGGCAACTGCTCGATCTGGCCGGTCTCGGCGGCTTCGAGAAGCGGCTGCCGCACGAACTGTCCGGCGGCATGCAGCAGCGGGTGTCGTTGTGCCGGTCGCTGCTCGGCGAGCCCCGGGTGATGCTGATGGACGAGCCCTTCTCCGCCCTGGACGCGCTCACCCGCGAGGAACTCGCCGGCGAGTTGCAGCGGGTGCACATGGAGACCGCCCCGACCGTCGTCTTCGTCACCCACTCCATCGACGAGGCGGTGCTGCTGGCCGACCGGGTGGTCGTGCTCACCCCACGTCCCGGCCGGATCCGCGAGGTCGTCGAGGTCACGATTCCCCGACCGCGCACCCTTGGCCGCAACGCCCACCTGGCCGACGTGGCCCGGGTCAGCGCCGAACTGCACGAACTGCTGATGGAGCGTGGGACAGCGACGCCGGCCGGGATCCAGGGGTGATGAGCATGCGGGTGGCCGTCTTCACCGAGCCGCATCGCGGCGCCAGCTACGACGACCAGTTGCGCTTCGCGCGCCTCGCCGAGGCCGGCGGGTTCGACGGTTTCTTCCGTGCCGACCACTACCAGTCGATGGGGGACACGCCGGGGCTACCGGGCCCCACCGACGCCTGGCTCACCCTGGCCGCGCTGGCCCGGGAGACCTCGCGGATCCGGCTCGGCACCCTGGTCAGCTCGGCCACCTTCCGGTTGCCCGGGCCGCTGGCCGTGATGGTGGCCCAGGTGGACCAGATGAGCGGCGGTCGCGTGGAGCTGGGCATCGGGGCCGGCTGGTACGAACGGGAGCACACCTCGTACGGCATCCCCTTCCCGCCGGCGGCCGAACGCTTCGACCGGCTCGCCGAGCAGTTGGAGATCCTCACCGGCCTGTGGCGCACCCCGGTCGGTGCCACCTACCACCACACCGGGCAGTACTACCGCCTGGTGGACGCCCCGGCGCTGCCCAGACCCGCGCAGCAGCCCGGGCCGCCGGTGATCGTCGGTGGACGCGGCCCGAAACGCACCCCTGAGCTGGCCGCCCGGTACGCCGACGAGTTCAACGTGCCGTTCATGTCGGTCTCGGGGACCGCCGCCGCCTACGCTCGGGTGCGCGAGGCCTGCGACCGGGTGGGGCGTGCCGGGTCGGGGCGGGCACCGCTGGTGCTCTCCGCCGGTGTGGTGGTGGCGATCGGACGCACCGACGCCGAGGCCCGGCGACGGGCCGCTCCCCTGCACGTCCCGAGCGCCCTGCCGCCGGAGGACCCGGTGGTCGGCTCTCCCGCCCGGCTCGTCGACCGGCTCGGCGAGTTGGCCGCGGCCGGGACAACCCGGGTGCACCTGCGCCTGATCGACCTGGCGGACCTGGATCACCTGGAGCTCGTCGCCGCCGAGGTGCTCCCCCAACTGGAGGGAACCCGATGACCGACACCACCCACGGCGAGCTCGTGCTCGGCCCGGTCGGACAGGAGATCGTCTTCGAGAACGACAACGTCCGGGTGTGGCACATCCGGTTGGCTCCGGGCGAGCGCCAGCCGCTGCACCGGCACGACCATCCGTACCTGGTGGTGGCGATCCAGGGGGCGAAGAACGTGGTGCAGACCATCGACGGCACCCGGATCGACGCTGACGAACCCACCGGCGGCGTGGTCTACCGGGAGCCCGGGGCCGTCCACATGCTCACCAACGTCGGCGACACGACGTACCTGGCCCGGCTGGTCGAACTGAAATAACCCCAGGTCGGCGCCCCGCCGCGCCACAGTGGCGATCGGGCGCACCGGGCCGTAACGTGCCGGACATGGCGTTTCGGACGTGGAGCAGACCGCTGCTCGCCGCACTCGGGGTGAGCGTGTTGGCCGGGGCTGGCCAGCTCGGCATCGCGTACGGCTTCGGCATCATCCAGCTCACCGGCGCCGTCACCGACGGCACGGTCATCCGGTGGCCCGCCCAGCTCGCCTGGGTGGGCTGGTTCGCGGCGAACGCTGCCCTGATCGGCGCGGTCGCCGCCGGGCGGCTCGCCCGCCGGGGCGGAGCACCGGACACCACCGGTCTCCCGATCGCCGTCGCCGGTGCCGCCGCACTGGGCGCCACCGTGGTCGCCCCGCTGTGCATGCAGCCCGCGCGGGCCGCGCTCGACGTGGTCGCCCCGATGGGGTCCGTCGGGATCTGCACGGTGGTCGGGGCGCTGGTGGGCGCGGGTGCCGCCTGCGCCGTACTGCTGCGACCGCCGTTGGGCTGGAACATGGCCGTGCTGGCCGGCACGGTCTGGTCCGTCGCGTTGCTCTCCGTCGCGCCGGGGCTGCTGTCGCCCGGGCCGCTGCGCACGGTACGCCTCGCCGTGCTGGAGCCGTCCTGGCTGGACGGCGACACGGCGCAGCGGCTGGCGATGGTGCTGCTGCCCACGGTGGCGCTGCTCGCCGGAGTGGCGACCGGCGGCCTGGCCCGCTGGCAGGGGCACCCCGCGCTGGTCGGCGGGGCCACCGGGGCAGCCGGTCCGGTGCTGCTCGCGTTCGCCTACCTGACCGCCGGCCCGGGTACCTCCGCCGACGGCTACCAGCTCGCCCCGTACTCCGCGGCGTTGATCGCCGTGGCAGCCGGCGCGCTCGGTTCGGCCGCCGCCACGGTGGTGCGCTGGCCGCTCGTTCCGCCCCGAGCCGGCGAGGACGCGATCACGCCCACCGACATCCTGCGCCCGCTGCCCGGCGGCCCCGCTCCGGCAGCGGCCGGCGGACCCCGCCCGGCTGCGGCCGGCCCGCCCGGCGCGGCGACCCCCGGCACCCCCGGACAGCCCTGGATCGACCCGTTCGAGGTCGCCGTCCGGCCGCCAGTCCCACCAGCGTCGGCCGCGCCGGGAACGCCCCTGCCGACCGCCGGTGCTGCCGCCCCAGCCCACTGGGACTGGCCGGCACCGCCGGATCGGCCGGGGACGCCCGACGATGCCGCTCCCGCGCCCAGCCCGTCCGTCACGCCGGCCGCCGCCATACCGGACCGCCCACCGGCCGCCGCGACGCAGCCGCCCGACGCCGAGCCCACACCGGCCGTCCCTGTCTCCGAGAATCACCCGCCGGCCGGCGACGAAGCGTTGGCACCCACCACGACGCCGGGCATCCGCCAGCGCAGGTCCTCGGACCGGGCGCCGGCGGTCGCGGCGGACAGCATCGCGAAGCCGGTTTCCGGTGCTGGGCAGGGCGAGTCCCCTGACCCGGTACCGGATCACCCGCCGGTGCCGCGGCCCGGCCCGGTGTCCGAGGACAACCCGGTGCCGGAGATCAGGTCGGTGCCGGAGGACAGGCCGGTGCTCGACGACAGGTCGGTGCCGGAGGTCAGGCCGGTGCCGGAGGACAGGTCGGTGCCGGAGGACAGGTCGGTGCCGGAGGACAGGTCGGTGCCGGAGGACAGGTCGGCCGGTACCGCCCAGCCGGTGACGGCCGCTGCGCCCCGACCGCGCCCGAAGCGGACCCGCAC
>NZ_SMJY01000218.1:0-9878 GCF_004348355.1 Micromonospora sp. KC721
TACCCACCCAGGGTGGCGCGACCCATCACACAGCCGGTGAAGGTGCTGAACTCGCCCGACTCGTCCCGCAGTGCCGCCCAGGCATGGCGGGCGGCGGCCGGGTCGACCCGTTCGAGCAGCGTCGCCGCGTACGCCCTGCCGGCGGGCGAGCCGCGGCGCAGCAACCACTCAACCTGCTTGCGGGCCTCCTGCGGGTGGGCGGCGAGGGCTGCCTCGACCCGCTGGTACGCCTGGGTGGCGGGCAGCAGCGTCCCCGCGATGCCCACCCCGCCGAAGGCCACGGTGTCCGCCCCGGCCAGTTCCCGCACGGCGGCGTCCAACTCCCGGGCCCAACCCGGCTTTCCGATCCCCACCATGTCTGCATCCTCTCCCGGTCCCGCCACCGCAAACCCTGCTCGGCGCACCCGGACGGCCGGCGTGGCCGACCTGTCCCCAGCCGCGTCGGCTCGACGGGGCGAAGGTGGGGTCGGTCCCGCCGGCGTGGGCGGGACCGATCCCACGGTCGGCATCAGGCGGCGGTGACGGTGAGGCCGTCCTTGGCGTCGGCCAGGTCGACCCGGACCGTGTCGCCGTCGCGGATCTGGCCGGCCAGCAGGGCCTTGGCGAGCTGGTCGCCGATGGCCGACTGAACCAGCCGGCGCAGCGGACGGGCCCCGTAGATCGGGTCGTACCCGTGCTCGGCGAGCCATCCCCGGGCGGCGTCGCTGACGTCCAGCGTCAACCGGCGGTCGGCGAGCCGGCGGCGCATCCGCGCCAGCTGGATGTCGACGATGGCCCGCAGGTCGTCACCGCGCAGCGCGGCGAAGACCACGATGTCGTCGAGGCGGTTGAGGAACTCCGGCTTGAAGTGCGAGCGGACCACCGCGAGCACCCCCTCGCGGCGCTGCTCCTCGGCCAGCGTCAGGTCACCGATCACCGACGACCCCAGGTTGGAGGTGAGGATCAGGATCGCGTTGCGGAAATCGACCGTACGCCCCTGCCCGTCGGTGAGCCGGCCGTCGTCGAGCACCTGGAGCAGGATGTCGAAGACGTCCGGGTGGGCCTTCTCCACCTCGTCCAGCAGGATCACCGAGTACGGGCGGCGGCGCACCGCCTCGGTGAGCTGGCCACCCTCCTCGTAGCCGATGTACCCGGGCGGGGCGCCGACCAGGCGCGCGACGGAGTGCTTCTCTCCGTACTCACTCATGTCGATGCGGACCATGGCCCGCTCGTCGTCGAAGAGGAACTCGGCGAGCGCTTTGGCCAGCTCGGTCTTGCCGACGCCGGTGGGGCCGAGGAAGAGGAAACTGCCGGTCGGGCGGTCCGGGTCGGCGACGCCGGCCCGCGCCCGGCGGACCGCGTCGGAGACCGCGCCCACCGCCTCGGCCTGGCCGACCACCCGGGCCCGCAGCGACTCCTCCATCCGGAGCAGCTTGGCGGTCTCCCCCTCCAGCAGCCGCCCGGCGGGGATGCCGGTCCAGGAGGCCACCACGGCGGCGATGTCGTCCGCGCCGACCTCCTCCTTGAGCATCGCGCCGTCGGCCTGGAGCCGGGCCAGTTCCTCCTCGGCCCGCGCCAGCTCGGCCTTGAGGGCGGGGATTCGCCCGTAGCGCAGCTCGGCGGCGCGTTCCAGTTCGCCGTCGCGTTCGGCCCGCTCGGCCTCGCCACCGAGCCGTTCCAGCTCCTCCTTGGCGCTGGAGAGCTTGGTGATGTGGTCCTTCTCCAGCTTCCAGCGCTCGGAGAGCGCGGTGAGCTGTTCACGCTTGTCGGCCAGCTCCTTGCGCAGCCGTTCGAGGCGCTCGACGGAGGCGGCGTCCGGCTCCTTGGCCAGCGCCATCTCCTCGATTTCCAGCCGGCGGACCGCCCGCTCGATCTCGTCCACCTCGACCGGCCGGGAGTCGATCTCCATCCGGAGCCGGGACGCGGACTCGTCGACCAGGTCGATCGCCTTGTCCGGCAGGAAGCGGTCGGTGATGTAGCGGTCGGAGAGGGCGGCGGCGGCGACCAGGGCCGCGTCGGTGATGCGGACGCCGTGGTGCACCTCGTAGCGCTCCTTGAGGCCGCGCAGGATGCCGATGGTGTCCTCGATGGTCGGCTCGCCGACCAGCACCGGCTGGAAGCGCCGCTCCAGCGCCGGGTCCTTCTCGATGTGCTCGCGGTACTCGTCGAGGGTGGTCGCGCCGACCATCCGCAGCTCGCCCCGGGCCAGCATCGGCTTGAGCATGTTGCCGGCGTCCATCGAGCCCTCGCCCTTGCCGGCGCCGACGACGGTGTGCAGCTCGTCGAGGAAGGTGATGACCTGCCCGTTCGAGTTCTTGATTTCCTCCAGCACGGACTTCAGCCGTTCCTCGAACTGCCCCCGGTACGTCGCGCCGGCGACCATCGCGCCGAGATCGAGCGAGACGAGTTTCTTGTCCCGCAGCGACTCGGGCACGTCCCCGGCGACGATGCGCTGGGCCAGCCCCTCGACGATCGCGGTCTTGCCGACGCCCGGCTCGCCGATCAGCACCGGGTTGTTCTTGGTTCGCCGGGACAGCACCTGGATCACCCGGCGGATCTCCGAGTCCCGACCGATCACCGGGTCGATCTTGCCGTCGCGGGCGCTGGCGGTCAGGTCGACGCCGTACTTCGCCAGGGCCTGGTAGGTCTGCTCGGGATCGGCGGTGGTGACCCGCCGGTCCCCGCCGCGTACGGTCGGGAAGGCGGTGACCAGCGTCTCCTCGGTGGCTCCGGCGGCCTTCAGCGCGGTCGACACCGCGCCACCCACCCGGGCGAGGCCGGCGAGCAGGTGCTCGGTGGAGGTGTACTCGTCGCCCAGTGGCCGGGCGATCTGTTCGGCGGCGCCGATGGCGTTGACGAACTCGCGGGCCAGGGTGGGCTCGGCGATGCTGGAGCCGCGCGCGGCGGGCAGCGCGTCGACCGCCCGCTGGGCGACCCGGCGCAGCTCGGCGGGGTCGGCCCCGACGGCGCGCAGCAGGCCGGCGGCGGTCGAACCCTCGGTGTCCAACAGGGCCAGCAGCAGGTGCCAGGGCTCCACGGTGGCGTGGCCGCGCCGGTTCGCCAGGGCGACGGCGCCGGTGATGGTCTCGCGGCTCTTGGTGGTGAGGCGTTCGGTGTTCATGGGCTCCCCCGGATCGGCGTGTCCACTGGTACGGACACTCCCAGAGTTGAGTCTATTCCGCTCAACCCTGACCATGTGACCTCAGTCACTCCGAGGTGGCCGCCTGGCGTGCGGCGTGGGCGCGCACCTTCGCCCGGTTGCCGCAGCTCGCCATGTCGCACCACCGGCGCCGCCCCCGGACGTCGAGGAACAACCACCCACAGTCCAGCCCCGGGCAGGCGCGGACCGAGCGCCACGCTTCGCCGCTGAGCAGATCCTCGGCGGCACGGGCGACGGCGTGCAGCGGAAGGGCCGGGCCAGCGTCGTCCGACAGCCGCCGCCGGGCACCTCCCCGTACGCCGTGAACCAGCTCGGTCGCCCGCACGGCCGACTGCGCCACGCGCGCGACCTCGGCGAACGCGGCTTCGTCGGCCGGGTCGCGCAGAAGCCGGTACAGCGCGTTCCGGAACCGGTACGCCGCCCGCACCACGCCCGCGGCGGAACGCGGGTCGTCCGCCGCCTCGGCACGCAACCGCCGCACGGTATCGGCTGGCAACAGGCTGGCGTGACGAGCCCAGACCGCCAGCCGGTCGTACGTCGGGATCCATTCCCGCTTCGGATCCGGCTCCCCGGACGGCGTCCGCACGACGTCGTCCCAGCCGGACCAGGTGTTGCAGAAGTCCAGCGCGGGATGCCCGCCGCAGAGCTTCGGCAGGGGGTAGCCGTCGACCTCGACCCAATGCACCGACCGATTGTGCCCCTTGACAAGCCGAGCCAGGGAGGGTTGCCTACACCTAACCGGTAATTTGCCCGTGAATGGTTAGGGGAACTTTGATGAGAGGTATTCTCGCCGCCGCCCTCGGGGTGATCACCGCCACGGTCGGTACCGTCCCGGCTCAGGCCGCCTCGCCGGCAGCCGGGCTGGACTGGAAGCCCTACCGCTCTCAGCCCTACACGGTTGCCGCCGGCGAGCGGTGCGCCTTTGCGGTGCACGCCGAGCCGGTCGTCGACGAGGAGCGGATCGCGACGCTGTCCAGCTACCCCGACGGCAAGCCGCGTCAGCAGGTCATCACCGGCGACCTACGGGTCCGCTACACCAACCTCGACACCGGCGTGACGGTCGAGCACGACCTCGACGGCACCGCCTTCATCGAGTACGGGACCGACGGCTCGATGACCCACCGCTACCTGGGCGCGGTCGCCGTCGGCTTCCGGGCCACCGACGCGTACCCGAAAGGGATCTGGCGCCTGGACGGCTACCACGAGGTGCGCTTCGGCCCCGGCGGCGGAATGCGGGAGATCCGCGTCGACGGCGGCACCGAGCACAACGTCTGCACCGACCTGGCCTGACCCAGCAGGGGAAACGCCGCTCGTTCATCTCGACCTCGGCCGGTAGCCTGACCCGGGTGCGAGTACGTGTCGAACAGACTGCCCTACCGGGAATCGGCGTACGTCACGACCTGATGACGGAGTCCGGCCGCCGCCTGGGCGTGGTCTCCCACCGCAATGGCCGCCGTGACCTCGTCCTCTACGACCCGGATGACCCCGATTCCTGCCAGCACGACGTTCCGCTGACCGACGACGAGGCGGAGGCGCTCGCCGACATCCTCGGCGCGTCGCTGATGCTCGGCCAGCTCTCCGGGCTGCGCGAGCAGGCGGCCGGGCTGCTCACCGAGCAGATCGCCATCCCGGCCGGCTCGAAGTACGTCAACAAGCGGCTCGGCGACACCAAGGCCCGGACCCGCACCAGCGCCTCGATCGTCGCCGTGCTGCGCCAGGGCGAGGTGATCGTCTCGCCCGACCCCACCTTCCGCTTCGCCGCTGGTGACGTGGTGGTCGTGGTCGGCACCCGGCAGGGACTCGACGGCGTCACCGCGATCTTCGCCGACAGCGACCCGGACGGCTGAGGCGCGGATGCACGAAACCACCACACTGCTGATCGAGGTCGGCGCACTGCTGTTCCTGCTGGGCCTGCTCGGGCGGGTCAGCCGCAGGATGGGCGTCTCACCGATCCCGCTCTACCTGCTCGCCGGGCTGGCCTTCGGCCACGGCGGCATCCTGAAACTCAACGCCAGCGAGGAATTCTTCGCCGTCGGCGCCGAGATCGGCGTCATCCTGCTGCTGGTCATGCTCGGCCTGGAGTACAGCGCCAACGAACTGGTCGGCAATTTGCGCGCCGCCGCCCCCGCCGGGCTGATCGACGCCCTGCTCAACGCCCTACCCGGCTTCGGCTTCGCGTTACTGCTCGGCTGGGGCTGGGTGGCCGGCGTGGTGCTCGGTGGCATCACCTGGATCTCGTCCTCCGGCGTGATCGCCAAGGTGCTCAACGACCTCGGCCGGGTGGGTAACCGGGAGACCCCGGTGATCCTGTCGGTGCTGGTCATCGAGGACCTGGCGATGGCGCTCTACCTGCCGTTGGTCACCGCACTGCTGGCCGGGGTCGGGCTGGTCAAGGGCGGCATCGCCCTCGGCATCGCAGTGTTCACCGTGGTCGTCGTGCTGGTCGCCGCCATCCGGTACGGCAATCTCATCTCGACCGCGATGTCGGCCAAGGACGCCGAGGCGCTGCTGCTCGGCGTGCTGGGGCTGACGCTGCTGGTCGCCGGGGTCGCGGCCAAGCTCCAGGTCTCGGCCGCGGTCGGCGCGTTCCTGGTCGGTATCGCGCTCTCCGGGCCGGTGGCACACCACGCCACCGAACTGCTCACCCCGCTGCGGGACCTCTTCGCGGCGGTCTTCTTCGTCTTCTTCGGTCTGGTCACCGACCCCCGGGACATGCCGCCGGTGCTGCTGCCGGCGCTGCTGCTGGCCCTGGTCACCATGGGGACGAAGCTGCTCACCGGCTACCTCGCGGCCCGCCGGGCCGGCATCGCCGAACCCGGACGATGGCGGACCGGCTTCGCGCTGACCCCGCGCGGCGAGTTCTCCATCGTCATCGCCGGGCTCGCGGTCGCCGCCGGCACCGTCGAACCCAAGCTGGCCGCCCTCGCCACGGCGTACGTGCTGATCACGGTGGTGACCGGGCCGATGCTGGCGCGACTGCCCGACATGGCGTGGTTCAAGGCCTGGCTGCGCCGCCGGTCGCTGGCCCCCCGCCCCGAGCCGGTGGTCGTACCGGAATGATCGACCGGCGGGGTCACCCGTACGGCTGACCCCGCCGGCCGTTGCCCAATTGGTTTCGACCGAACCCTTCCGCCCCCGCACCACCTACGACTACCGTTTCGCCCGAGCAAGCCAGAGGCCCCGCGGCTGGCCGGTGCGCCCCGCGGGCGCGAGCGGAAGGTTGCCGGTGAACGCCCAGGATCCGACGTTCCACGGCTTCGCCAACCCCGTCGACCCGTCGCCGGCGGAGTTGCGGGCCTGGGCATACCACCCTGACTCGGTGCCCCTGTCATCGATGCCGCCGGACTGGGACCTGCTCCTCTCCGGTGACCACCTGGTGCTCACCCTCTTCGAACTGGCCATGGACCCGTACTGCCCGGCCCGCCGGTTCGCTCTGCACTGCCTCTACATCTACGCGGCCGACGGCATCCGGACGAACTTCCGCGCCCACCCCCGGCGCCGCTTCCGCAAGCTGGTGGAGCAGGCCGAGCGCGAGGGCGACGAACTGATGCGCAACTGGGCGCACAACAGCCGGGTGCTGCTCGACCGGCCGGGCCTCTTCGACTACCCCGACTGGTGCGAGGGCGGCCTGGTACGGGAGAACCGCCGGCTCGGCTGACCGCCGTACCGCTCCCGATGTCGCCGGTCCCTGCCTGGGGTCAGCCGGCGGCGATGCCGCGTACGGCGACGTCGACGGCGCGACGCAGGTGCGCGAGGACGTGGTCGACATCGCCGGTCAGTTGGTCGACCTGCTCGGGTGACTCCACCAGGGTGAGCAGGGTGTTGACCACGGCGCCGACCAGCGCGCCCACCATCGCCGCCGCCTCGACCCGGTCGAGCCGGTCAGGAAAAGCCGCCTGCAGGTGGGCCGCGAGCCGCTGCTGGGCGGAGAGCAGGCGTCGCAGCGCCATTCCCTGCACGGCTGGCACGGTGAGGAGCATCCGCAGCCGGATCGGGGCGGCCCGGTCGAAGACCTGCGCGAACCGCTCGCTCCGGTCGAGGATCGTGGCCATCGTCCGGAGCAGCACGTCCGCCGGCTCGTCCCGCGGCCCCCGCTGGTCGATGACGGCGAAGGCCAGGGCGAGCCGCTCCTCGGTGTCGGCGAAGAGGATCTCCTCCTTACTCGCGAAGTAGCTGAAGAAGGTCCGGGTGGAGACGTCGGCGCCGGCCGCGATGTCGGCGACGGTGGTCGCCTCGTACCCCCGTTCCGCGAAGAGATCCAGCGCCGAGTTGATCAACGCCTGACGGGTCCGCTCCTTCTTGCGTTCGCGCAGCCCCGGTCCGGTCGTCACTCCGACACGATACGACACCCGGAAGATTTCTTCACTCGTTGCAAATTTGCAGTCGATGTGATTTTCTCGGGACATGGAACGCTTCCTGGATCGCCTGGGCCGGGCCACCGCCGCCCACCCCTGGCGCACCCTCGCCCTCTGGCTGATCGGCGCGATCGCCCTGCTCACCGCCGGCCAGACCGTCGGCGGGGACTTCGTCAACGACTTCCGCATCCCCGGCGCCGAATCGCAGCAGGCCGCCGACCTCGCCCGGAAGGCCTTTCCCGGGTACGGTGCGGCCAGCGCCGAGATCGTCTGGCACAGCCCCGACGGCGACCTGCGGACCCCCGACCGGCAGGCCGTGATCACGGCGATGACGGCCGCCATCCGGGCCCAGCCGGGGGTCAGCGCGGTGGAGGACCCACTCGCCGGCCAGGGAGTGGTCAGCCCCGACGGGCGCACCGCGATCGGCACCGTCCGGTACGACCGGGACGTCGGCGACCTCGGACCGCAGGCGTACCACCGGCTCGACACGGCGGCCGGCGCGGCGCGGACCCACGGCGTGCAGGTCACCTTCCGGGGCCTCGTCGTCGACCTGGCGTTCGAACCGGCGACCGGGCCCGCCGAGGCGGTCGGCCTCGGCGTGGCCCTGCTGGTGCTGCTCGTGGCCTTCGGCTCGGCGGTCGCCGCCGGCCTGCCCATCCTGATCGCGCTCGCCGGGCTGGCGGTGGGCACCGCCCTGATGCTCGTCGCCGCCGCGGTGACGGAGATCCCCAGCGCCGCACCGATCGTCGCGGTGATGCTCGGCCTCGGCGCCGGCATCGACTACGCCCTCTTCGTGGTCACCCGGTTCCGCGCCGCCCTGACCGACGGGCTGCCCACCATCGCCGCCGCCGGCCGGGCGGTTGCCACCGCCGGGCACGCCGTCATCTTCGCCGGCGCGACCGTCGTGGTGGCCATCCTCGGGCTGCTCTTCACCGGCATCCCGTTCGTCGGCGCGATGGGTATCGCCACCGCGCTGACCGTGACCGCGATGATGCTCGCGGCGCTGACCCTCCTCCCCGCCCTGCTCGGCCTGCTCGGCCCGCACGTCAACCGCTGGCACCTTCCCCTGCCCGCCCGGCGCGCTGCCCGTACGCCCACCGCCGCTCCGGTCGCGGCGTCCGGGGCTGACGACGGCCGCGACGCGGACGTCCGGGACGCGGACGAGGGCCGCGACGCGGACGTCCGGGAGCGGGACAGGCGGTCGAATCCGGGGTCGGGGTCGGCAGGGTGGTGGACACGGTGGGGACGGCACCTGGACCGACACCGGATCGGGTACGGGTTGGGCGCGCTGGCCGTCCTGCTGGGGCTGACCGCGCCGCTGCTGAGCCTGCGGCTCGGCACCCCCGACGACGGCAACCAGCTGCGGCACTGGCCACAACGGCAGGCGTACGACACCGTGCGGCGGGAACTGGGGCCGGGCTGGAACGCCCCGCTCGTGCTGGCGGTCCGGCAACCCACCGACGACTCGCTGGCCCAGCTGGCCGGGGCACTCACCGCCGACCCGGAGGTCGGTCTGGTCACCCCGCCCGTACGCAGCAGCGACGGCACTCTGGCGTTGCTCACCGTGGTACCCCGGCACGCCCCGCAGGACCAGCAGGTGACCGATCTGGTGCACCGGATCCGGCGTACCCTCGGGCCGGCGGCGCTCGCCCCCGACGGCGCGCAGGTGGCGGTCGGCGGCCACACCGCGTACATGATCGACATGGCCGATGCGGTGGCCCGCCGGCTGCCCTGGGTGGTGCTCGGCGTGGTGTTGGCCGCCAGCCTGCTGCTGGTGGCGATGTTCCGGGCACCGCTGATCGCGCTCAAGGCGGCGCTGATGGCGATGCTCTCCATCGGCGCGGCGTACGGCGTCCTGGTGGCGGTCTTCCAGTGGGGCTGGGGGCTGTCCCTGCTCGGGGTGGACCAGCCGGTACCGATCATGTCGGTGGTGCCGATGCTGCTCTTCGCGATCCTCTTCGGGCTGTCCATGGACTACGAGGTGTTCCTGCTCTCCTCGGTACGGGAGGAGTACCGGCGCACCGGCGACCCGCACCGGGCGGTGATCACCGGACTGGCCGGAACCGGTCGGGTGATCACCGCCGCGGCGACCATCATGGCGGTCGTCTTCATCAGCTTCGCCGCCATCGACGACACACTGGTCAAGATGATCGGTATCGGGCTGGCCACGGCGGTACTGGTGGACGCGACCGTGATCCGGGTGGTCCTGGCGCCGGCGGTGCTCGGCATGCTCGGCCACCGCGCCTGGTGGCCGGACACCACCGGCCCCGCCGGAGCGCCGTCAGGCCGGTGACGCCACGCCCTGCGGTCGGGCCCCGCTGCCCGAGATCACCGCGTCCCGGCCCGCCCCAACAGCACGCGGGCCGGGACCCCCGCCCGAGATC
>NZ_SMJY01000219.1:0-9848 GCF_004348355.1 Micromonospora sp. KC721
CCCCGGCCCCGGGTGCGTCGGCTTCGGCCCGGGAGGACAGCAGGGTCCGGATTCGGTCGACGGCGGCGACCGGGAGCAACGCTCGCGCCGCCGGCCCGTCGACCGTCCCGGCGGCGCGGGCCACCGCCAGCCGGTGCCGGTCGGTGGCGACCAGCCGTACGCCGTCGGGCTCGACGTCGAACAGCACGCCGGACAACACCGGCAAACCCGGGTCGTCGCCCACCGCGAAGCGGACGGCGTCGACCGCGGCGGCCAGTGCCGCGCGGGACAGCAACACCCGCGTCGTCGCCGTGCCCTCCTCGGGGCCGAGCAGGGCACGCACCCGGGACAGCTCCCGGCGGGCGTCGGCCAGGCCGTCCTCCAGCCGACGCAGGTGCGCGTCGAGCAGCCGCCCGACCACCGCCGGCTCGTGCCGGTGCCGCAGCGCCAGGCCGATCTCGGCCAACGGCAGCCCCACCCGGCGCAGCCCGGCCACCAACCGGGCCGGCGCCACCTGCTCCCCGGTGTACCAGCGGTAGCCGGTCACCGGGTCGACCAGGGCGGGGGTCAGCACCTGGCACCGGTCATAGAAGCGCAGGGCGCTGACCGTCAGGCCGCTGGCGCGGGCCAGCTCGCCGATGCTGCGCAGTTCGCTCTCCACCCCGGGAATCCTGCCGCCTCAACCAGGTCGAGGGTCAAGCGCACCGGTCAGCCCCGCTGTGCCACCATCCGGAACGTCAGGCCCGCCGCCACCAGGCGGCCCAGCAGCACGTCGCCCATCGCGGTGACCGGGGTGACCTGACCGCAGGTGGGCGGCAGATCGTCCAGCGCCAGGCAGAGCGCCGACTCGGCGAGCATCTTGGCGGTCTCGTCGTACCCCGGGTCGCCGCCGGCCACCTCGGTCTGCACCGTACGGCCCCCGGCGGAACCGACGAAGCGGACCGTGAACCACGACCTCGCCCGCTCCTCGGCGCTCGGCCCCTGCCCGGAGGAGAGCCGGCCGAGCAGCCAGCGCCGGGTCGGCGGCAGCTTCACCAGCCCGACCAGCCCGGCCATGCCGACGCCGGCGGCGACGACGGTGGGCAGCCGCCTCAGCGCCGCGAAGTGCCGGTAGCGGAAGTCCGGGCCGTACTCGGGGCGGGCCGCCGCGGACCGGCGTACCACCTGCGGGTCGATGGTGGGCAGCGGCACCACCCAGCCGTCGATCTCCGTCGAACGGCCCACCCTGCCCGGCACCGCGCGGACCCGGCGACCCGGTGGACGGGGCTCCACCGCCCGGCGGGCCTTCGCCGCCCGGCTCGTCTCGGCCATGCGGGAGAACGCGATCAGCGCCGAGTGGTACGTCCCGGCGGAGAACTTCCCACCAGCCCGGACGAAACCGTCGACGGTCACCGGCCCGTCGGTGGGCAGCTGCTTGAGGGTGTACCAGACGCCCATGTCGTGCGGGATCGAGTCGAAACCGCAGGCGTGCACCAGTCGGGCCCCGGTGCGGACCGCCTCGGCGTGGTGCCGCACGTACATCAGGTCGACGAACTCCGGCTCGCCGGTGATGTCGACGTAGTCGGTGCCGGCCGCCGCGCACGCGGCCACCAGCGGCTCCCCATGGTGCACGTACGGCCCCACGGTGGTGGCGACCACCCGGGCGCTGTCCGCCACCGCTTGCAGGGAGGCGGCGTCGGTGACGTCGGCGGCGAGCAGCGGAAGCTCGGCCAGCGCCGGGTCGATGTCGGCGAGCCGGTCGCGGACCGCCGCCAGCTTCGTCGGGTTACGTCCGGCCAGCGCCCAGCGCAGCCCGGCCGGCGCGCGCCGGGCCAGGTACCCGGCGGTCAGACCACCGGTGAAGCCGGTCGCGCCGAACAGGACAAGGTCGTACGAACGGTCGTGGCGCATCCACCGAGTCTGCACCCCGGCCCGGTTCGGGTGAACCGGGCTCCCCCCGAAGGGGTGAACCGGCGTGCGCGGGGTAACCGCCGGCGACCGGGGAAGGAACGCGTCCGACGGGGGTGGCACCGATGCCGCAGAGCCGCAGCAGCAACCGGATCACCGAGGCGCACCCGGAGCCGCCGCTGCTCGCCTCCCGGCTCACCCCGCCGGCCCTGCCGGAGCCGCTGCTGTGGCGGCCCCGGCTGGCCGACCGCCTCGACGCCGCCACCGCCGGCCCGGTCACGCTGGTGCGGGCCCCTGCCGGCTGGGGCAAGACTACCCTCCTCGCCGCGTGGGCACGGGCCGGCCGCGACCACCGCGACGATGCCGGCGACGCCGCGGCCCGGCCGGACCCGGTCGCGGCACCGCCGGGACCGGCCTGGGTACAGGCCGAGCAGGGCGACAGCGGGGAGCGGCTGTGGGCGTACCTGGCGGCGGCGTTGCGCGGCACGCCCGGGTGGACATCCGGGCCGCCCGTACCGCCCAGCACCCCGTGCCCCGACCAGCTGGAACCGCTCGCCGCCGCGCTGGCCGCCCGTGAGCAGCCGGTGCTGCTGATCCTCGACGACCTGCACCGGGTCGCCGACCCGGCCGCGCTGACCGGGTTGGAGTTCCTGCTGCGGCACACCGACGGGCGGCTGCGGCTGGTCGCCGGGACCCGGGGCGAGCTGCCGCAGCCGCTGCACCGGCTGCGGCTGGCCGGAGAGCTGACCGAGATCGGCCCGCAGGAGCTGGCCTTCACCGTCGACGAGGTCGCCGACCTGCTGGTCGCGCACGGCACCCCGCTGCCCTGCGCGGCGGTCACCCGACTGCGGGAGCGTACCGGCGGCTGGCCCGCCGGCCTGCGGTTCGCCGCGCTGGCCGCCCACGGCCACCCCGACCCGGAACGCTGGGCCGACCGGTTCGGTGGCGACCAGCCGGAGGTCGCCGCGTACCTGCGGGCGGAGGTGCTGGACGGGTTGCCGTCGACGGCGCGGGAACTGCTGCGCCGTACCGCGGTCAGCCCGGCCGTGCGGGCGGACCTGGCCGACGTGCTGACCGGCCGGGGCGACGGCGGGCAGGTGCTGGCCGAGCTGGCCCGCGACGGCGGCTTCCTGCACACCGACGACAGCGACCCGCCCTGGTACCGGCCCCACCCTCTGCTGGCCGACCTGCTCCGCGACGAGCTGGGCGGGCTGGACGAGCGGGACCGGCGGGACCTGCACCGGCGGGCCGCCGGCTGGTACGCCGACCAGGACCGCCCGGCCGAGGCGCTGCGGCACGCGCTGGCCGGCGGCGAGTGGGACCGGGCCACCGGACTGCTGCTCACCGACTGGCCGGAACTCGTCCCGTACGACCGGGGGGCCCCGACCGGCCCGGCACCCGCGCCGCCCGCGGCGGAGGAGGTCCGCCGCGACCCGGAGCTGGGCCTGGCCTGCGCCGCCGAGCGGGCGTACGCCGGTGACGCGGAGACCGCCGCCGCGCGGCTGCGCGACGCCGTGGCGGCGGCGGGGTCGCTGCCCGCCCCGCGCCGGGACCGGTTCCGCCGGCTGGCCACCGCCCTGGAGCTCACCCTGGCCCGCCTCGCCGGCGACCACGCGGAGGTACGCGCCGCCGCGGCTCGGCTGCTCGCCACCGCCACGCCGTCCGGCCCGGCGGGCCCGGCCGGCGGCGGTGCGGGTGCCCCGGCACCGGATCCGCGGACCCGGGCCGGCGAGGACGCCGACGTACGGGCGGTGGCCGGGACGGCGCTCGGCCTGACCGACCTCGCCGAGGGCGACCTGCGGGCCGCGACGGTCCGGCTCACCGAGGCGTACGACGCCGCGCGGCACAGCGACCGGCCGCGTACGGTGCTGGTCTGCGCCGCCCGGCTGGCCCTGCTGCACGCCCTGGCCGGGCAGCTGCGGGCCGCCGAGCGGACCGCCCGGGCGGCCCTGGACCTGCCGCCGTGCCAGGGCTGGTCGAGCCGCCTCGAGTGCGCCCACGCCCACCTGGCGCTGGCGCTGGTGGCCCTGTACCGCGACCAGCCGGAGGAGGTCGCCGCCCGGCTGGCGCTCACCGGCGCGGTCGCCGGGGAGCCGACGGCCGGCGCCGCCGCGACGCTGTGCCGGGCCGCGCTGCTGCGCGACGCCGGCCAGGCCGCCGCCGCGACCCAACTGGTGGCCGGGACGAGGATGCAGGGACCGCCCGACGGGGAGCTCGGCGACCGGCTGCTCGCCCTGGAGGCGGGCCTGCGCGGCGAACAGGCAGACGTGGACACCGCCCGGGGGTTGCTCGCCGACCGGGCCCGGGAACCCGACCCGGCGCCGGTGCTGGCGTTGGCGCTGGCCCGGGTGGAGCTGCGGGCCGGCGACACCCGGGCCGCCGGGTACGCCCTGCCGGAATGGGACGGCCCGGCCGCCGAGGCTTGGCCGCTGCCGGTACGCCTCGCCGCCGGGGTGCTGGACGCCGTACTGGCCCGACAGCACGGCGACGACCGGCGTGCGGGCCGGCTGCTGGAACGGGTGCTCGACCTTGCCGCGCCGGAGGGCCACCGGCGGGTCTTCACCCGCGCCGAGCCGGCGGTGCGGGACCTGCTCGCCGCGCACCTCGATTCCGGCACGGCTCACTGGCCGACCGTGAGTGACCTGCTGCGGGGGGCCGGGGAACCGGTTGAGTCGGGGCCGGACGGGGCGGTCCGGGCGCTGGACGAGCCGTTGACCGAGCGGGAGCTGACCGTCCTGCGCTACCTGCAGAGCATCCTGTCCAACGTGGAGATCGCCAGCGAGCTGTCCCTGTCGGTCAACACGGTGAAGACCCACGTACGCAACATCTACCGCAAGCTCGACGCGACCCGCCGTCGCGAGGCGGTCCGCCGGGCCCGCGAGCTGCGTTTGATCTGAGCCTCGGCGGGCGGCGCACGGTCAGCCGCTGGCCGCCGCGTCCACCGCTGTCAGCAGCTCCGGCAGGTCGTACCCGCCCTCGTGGCAGACGTCGTTGACGAACAGGGTGGGAGTGCCGTTCACCCCGCTGCGGATCCCGCCGACGAAGTCGCGGCGCACCCGGTCGGCGTACGCCTGGCGCTCGACCTCCGCGCCGATCTCGTCGGGCGGCAACCCGAGCTGCTCCACGCCGAGCGACAGGTGCACCGGGTCGAGCTGGTCCTGGTGCTCGAAGAGCCAGTCGTGCATCGCCCAGAACCGGCCCCGCCGCCCGGCCGCCTCGGCGACCTCCGCCGCGGCCTCCGCGTACGGGTGCACGTTGGCGATGGGGAAGTGCCGGTAGACCAGACGGACGACGTCGGCCCGCTGACGCAGCATCTCGGCCAGGTTCTGGTGCGTCGCCCCGCAGTAACGGCACTGGAAGTCGCCGTACTGCACGACGGTGACCGGCGCGTCCGTCGGCCCACGGACGTGGTCGGTGTCATCCACCGGCACCCGCAGTCGGGCGGTGACCTGCAACGGCGTGATCATCCGGCCACCGCCTGCCGCGACCCGGGCAGCCCGTCGGAATCGGTCATGAGCCCAGCGTGCCGCCGTGGCGGGTGAGAGCGGATCACCCGCCCCGGGTGGTCCCGGCGTGGCCGGGGGCCTCAGCCGGTCACCGTGACGTGGTTGTGCACCTCCCGGATGCCGGGGGCGGACCAGATGATCCGTTCCACCTCGTCCCGCTCGGTCACCGAGTGCACCTGCCCGTCGACGACCGCCGTGTCGCCGTACACCTGGATGCTGACCCGGTCCGGTTCGGTGGCGCCGCTGCGGACCAGCGCGTCGACGATCCGCTCGGGCAGTTCGTCGCCGCCAGGCCGGCTCGCCGGCTGCACGGTGATCCCGTTGCTCACCCCGCGTACGCCGGTCAACCGCCCCACCACCCGCTCAGCGGCCCGGCGCTGGTACTCCCACTCGACGGGGCCGCGCAGCGTCACCCGGCCGTCGGCGACGGTCACCTCCAGGTTCTCCACCGGCACGAAGGCGTCCCACTCCAGGGCCCGCTCGGCGGCCAGGGCGATCTCCGCGTCGGTGCGCTGCGCCGACGGGGCGATCCGCACGCCGAGGTCGTTGGCGACGGCCCGCACCCGGGCCACCCGGTGCGCGGCCCGTTCCGCCGCCCACCTGGCCGCGTAGCTGTCGACCCAGCCGGTCAGCGTCACCACGCCCTCGGTGACGATCACCCCCACCCCGGTCGGGCTCACCCGGGGATCCCAGGTCAGCTCGTCGAGCACGTCGTTGCGGAGGTCCTGGTCGGTGCGGGTGACGCTGGTCGCGGTGGCCATGCGCGTACTCCCTTCCGGGTCGGGCGTGGGCGGGCGGACGTCCCGCCGACTGCGAGGCTGCCGCCGCGGGGGGTGAGTCGCCCTCGCCCGACGGGGGTGACACGATCTGGCGACCGGTCGGGAGGGGGGATGGACGTGAAGCGGGCTCGGAGGGTGGCCCGCCGCGCCGCCCGCGGGTCGTGGCGGGCGGCGCGGCACGAGTGGACCCTCGTCGTCCTGGTCGCGCTGCTGCTGGCTGTGGCGATGACCTGGCCGACGCTGCGCGACCCGGCCGGCACCCTTCCGCAGGACACCGGCGACCCCACGTTGCAGGCGTGGCAGATCGCCTGGGGTGGGCACGCCATGGCGACCGATCCGGCGCGCGTCTGGCACTCGAACACGTTCTTCCCCGAGCCGTACACCTACGCCTACTCCGACACGCTGCTCGGGTTCGCCCCGTTCGGCATGGTCGGCCAGGGACCGGTGGCGGCCGTGGTCCGCTACAACCTGCTGTACGTGCTGACCCACGCGCTGGCGTTCGTCGGGGCGTACGCGCTGGCGCGGCAACTGGGAGCCGGACGGGCGGGGGCCGCGGTGGCCGGGGCCTCCTTCGCGTACGCGCCCTGGAAGCTGGCCCAGGCGGGGCACCTGCACGTGCTCTGCGTGGGCGGTATCGCGCTGGCGTTGGCCATGCTCGCCCGGGGGCACGGCTGGTCGCTGCGGCACGGGTACCGGCCGGACCGGGTCCGGCCCGGCTGGGCGGGGGCCGGCTGGGCGGTCGCCGCCTGGCAGGTCACGCTCGGCTTCGGCATCGGGCTGGCCTTCGCGTACGTCCTGGCGCTGCTGGCCCTCGCCGCCACCACCGGGTACCTGCGAGCCTGGTGGCGCTGGGGTGCCCGGCCGACGGTCCCGCCCGGACTGTTCCTGGCCGACCTGGCCGGCGTCACCGGGTTCGCCGGGGTGACCCTGCTGATGGCCGCGCCCTATTTCGAGGTGGTGGCCCGTCACCCGGCCGGGCGGCGGACGGTGGCGCAGGTCGAGATGTTCTCCCCGCCGCTGCGGGGTTTCCTGACCGCGCCGCCGGAGTCCTGGCTGTGGGGTGGGCGGCACCAGGCGGCCCGGGAGACCCTGGGGTTTCCCGGGGAGATGACCCTGCTGCCCGGGGTGGTGCTGGGCGCGCTCGCCCTGGCCGGGCTGGTCTTCTCCGCCTGGCGGCTGCAGCACCGGCTGGTGTTGGCAGCCGGGGTGGGGGTCAGCCTGGCCCTGGCGGCGGGCACCACGTTCGGCGGGGACGGTGACCCCGGCTACGTCACCCTGGTACGGCACGTCCCCGGCTGGGACGGCATCCGCACCCCGGGGCGGTTGGTGCTCTGGACGACGCTGCTGCTGGGCATCCTGGCCGCCGGCGCGTTGACCGTGCACGAGAACGGCCCGCCCCGGCGGGGCTGGCGGCGCTGGGGCCCGGCGGTGCTGGTGTTGCCGCTGCTGCTGGTGCTGGTCGAGGGCGTGAACCGGACACCGCACGTGCCGGCGCCGGCCGCCCCGGCGGCGCTGCGCGGCGTACCGGACCCGGTGCTGGTGCTGCCGTTGGGCGGTTCGCGGGACTACCACGTGATGCTCTGGTCCACCGACGGCTTCCCGCGCACCGTCAACGGTCTCGCCTCGTTCGTGCCGGCAAGCCAGGAACGGATCCGGGTCATGAGCCTCGGTTTCCCGGACGCCGCCTCGGTGGCGTACCTGCGCTCGGTGGGGGTGCGCACGGTGGTGCTGCTGCCCGGGTACGCCGCCGGAACCCCCTGGGGCGACGCCGCCGGACGACCGGTCGACGGGTTGGGAATCCGCCGCGAGCAGCTCGCCGACGCGGTGGTCTACCACCTCGACCCGAAGGGCTGACCGGGAGCGCTTCCGCACCTGCCGTCCCGCCCGTTACCGTGGACTTCTTCCTCGGCAGCGGGAGCCAGCGTGCCGGCGGGGAGCCAGGGCAGCTCTCCGCACCGTCGACGCTTCGCGGCGTCGTATCCAGCTCACCTGGCATCCCCGAGAGGAACCGCAGATGCGGAGCAGTCTCGCCGGCGCGGTCACGTCCGTGCTCGCCGCCGCCCTGGCCATCCAGATCGCCGTCGTACCGTCCACACCGGCCGCCGCCGAGCCGTACTCCGGGGCTGACGGTGGTCGCCCGGCCGCCATGCCGGCCCCGATGACGACCTCGCCCGGTCCGTCGCCCAGCTCGCCCACGGCCCCGACCCCGTCGCTGACGACGCCCGTCCCGGCGGGGGCCTGTACGGCCACCTACCAGGTGATCAGCTCCTGGCCGGAGGGCTTCTACGCGCAGGTGGACGTCCGCAACAACAGCGGCTCCCACACCGTCGGTTGGTCGGTGGCCTGGAGGTACCTGCACGGGCAGCGGATCACCCACCTGTGGGGCGGCATCCTCCGCCAGGAGGGAGACCGGGTGGGGGTCGGGCACGCGGACTGGAACGGCGTCCTCGCCCCGGGCGGCACCACCAGCTTCGGCTTCATCGGCAGCTGGACCGGCAGCAACCCGACGCCCAGTATCGTCACCTGTACCGCCTGGTTCCGCTGACCGGGCGGCCCCGGCAATCGTCCGGCGGTTGCCGGGGCGCGGCAGGAAGCTCATGGTGAGGACGACGAGCGATCTTGGCGACCTGCTGTTCCTGGGCGACGAGGTGGCAGGAACTCGCGGCGTCAGACCCGGGCTCAGCTGTCCAGGTCGGCGGGGGAGTTGGGTCGGTCCACGTCGACGAACTCGATGTCGTCCACGTCCCGATCCGCCCGGCTGCCGGCGGCCCGGGCTGCGGTGCCGGCGGCCCAGCCGATCGCGGCACCGGCCAGCGCGGCGCTGATCAGCAGCGTCCACGGCAGGGCCGGGCGTCGGCCGGCGAGCGCGTCGAAGGCGAGCGTGGCGCGGCGTCGGGCCTCGTCCGCTGCGGAGCCGACGACGTCGCCGGCCTCGGAGAGGTGAGCGCCCTCCCGTACCGACGTCGCGGCGTCCCGGACGCTGTCGCCGGCCGACCCGACCGCCGCGAGAAGCTGCTGCCACGCCTGGTCGGCGATCCGTTCCGGCTTGCTGCGGCGCTCCAGCAGGTTGCTGCCGAACATGTGTTGCCTCCTCCGGTGCCGAAGATCTGCGGCCACTTGGGTGGTCGACGTGCTACGGCACGTCACGGTCCGCCTGTGACCGCCAGTGCCCCACCCGTCCAATTCCCAAACCACCGCACCGGCAGTGACGCCCGGCCGCGCCTACCCGGCGTTCTGCCTGCCCGGTGCTTTGCCTGCCCGGCTGCGCCAGGTCGCGGTGTCCTTCGGTACGGACATCGCAACCTGGCGCACATCGAGCACGCCTCCCGCGGGTCTTCTCGGGCACGCTGCCGGGACCGTGTCACCGAGTGGGGTCCGTCGGGTCAGGTAAGGCGGACCACGGCGGCGGCGCGGGCGAAGTCGTCGCCGTCGTCATCATCGTCATCATCCCCGCCGCCGAAGCCGCAGGCCAGTACCAGGGCGAGCAGCGCGCCCACCCCGGCCAGACCGAGCAGTTTCTTGATCATTGAAAGTCCCTTCGTCGTGGCTGCTGTTGCCGAGGGTAGATAGGCCGGGCAAATCCGACGCGGCAGGTGCGAATCACCCCTTCGCGGCGTCCGAGGGTGGGAGGCAGGCCGCGGGGCGCGCCCGGGGATCGGGTGCGGTATCGGGTGGACAGGGGCGGTTAGGCTGGGGC
>NZ_SMJY01000021.1:0-48491 GCF_004348355.1 Micromonospora sp. KC721
GCACGACCCTGCGGAAACGCGCAGGGCGTGCCAGGGTGTCCGATTTGCGGCCGTCCGGGGGCGGTGTCCGGTGCCGCTGGCGCGTGGTCGGGGAATCCCGGCGTGCCGCCGGTGGTTACACCCTCTGAACGATCGCAGCAGCCCTCGCTGCCTGGCCCGACACCCCGGCGCTTGACGCCGTCGGCGGAATGATGCCGGGCCGGTGGTCGTTACACATGGTCCCGGCGCCGCGAGCGAGGCCGCCACGGCCCCCCGGCCCGCCGGACACCGATCCCCCTCTCATGAACTTTCCGCGCGCCTGTTCGCAGGCGTCCGTGCGTGGCCGCACCCCCATGCCACCCGCGCGTCGATGTGTGAAGGAGTCACCCCCATGAACACGATCATGCGTAAGAGCGTTCTCGGTATCGCCGGTCTGGCGTTCGCCGGTGGCCTGGCCGCCGGCCCGCTGAACCACGGCACCACCGGCGAGCCCGTCGACACGAACCCCATCGCCTTCGTCCAGGCCGACAAGCCGGCCGTGGACACCGCGAAGCTGGTTCCGCACGGTGTGCAGGGCGAGCAGTCGCGCATCGAGCTCTCCGACGAGCAGGTCGGCAACGTCAGGGCGATCATCGCCGCGACGAAGAAGGCCGGCATGGACGAGCGGGCCGCCGTGGTCGCGGTCGGGACCGCGTTGCAGGAGTCGAAGCTGGAGAACCTGGGCCACCTGGGTGACCGCAACGACCACGACTCGCAGGGCCTGTTCCAGCAGCGTCCGTCCTCGGGCTGGGGCACGGTGGAGCAGATCACCGACCCCGAGTACGCGACCACCGCGTTCCTCACCGGCCTGAAGCAGGTCGACGGCTGGCAGGACATGCCGCTGACCCGAGCCGCGCAGACCGTGCAGGTGTCGGCCTACCCGGACCACTACGCCCAGTGGGAACAGCAGGCCGCCGACCTCGTCGCCCAACACTGGAACAGCTGACCCACCCACAGCACGCTGGCCGGCACCCCACCCGGGGTGCCGGCCAGCGGCGTGCAGGCACCCTGCTCAGCTCGTCAACGCGTCCAGCGCCAGGTCGACGTCCGCCTCGGTGGTGTAGAGGTGGAAGGAGGCGCGGACCCGTCCGGCGCGGACGGCAGCCCGTACCCCGGCCCGTGCCAGCTTCTCCTGCGCGCCCGGCACCTCCACCGTGACGATCGCGCTGTCCCCGGGCGGCTGGCCCAGGCCGGCGAGGAAGCGGTTGGCCAGCGCCACGTCGTACGCCTGGATCACCGGCGGGCCGATCTCGGCGACCAGTTCCAGGGCGGGCGCGGTGCCGACCCAGCTGAACCAGGCCGGGGAGATGTCGAACCGACGGGCGTCGTCAGCCAGCCGCAACGGCGGGCCGTAGTAGGAGGAGTGCGGGTCGGCGCCCGCGTACCAGCCGGCGGCGTCCGGGCGCATCCGCTCGCGTAGCGCCGGGGCCAGATAGGCCAGGGCCGAACCCCGCGGCGCCATCAACCACTTGTACGCCCCGACCGCGACCGCGTCGGCCAGGCCCGCGTCGAAGGGCAGCCAGCCGCATGCCTGGGTGGCGTCGACCGCCACCAGCGCGTCGTGCGCACGGGCGGCGGCGACGACCTTCTCGTACTCGGCGACCGTGCCGTCGGCGGACTGCACCAGACTGAACGCGACCAGGTCGGTGTCGGAGTCGATCGCGTCGACCAGCCCCGCCAGCGGTACGGTACGCACCCGCACCCCACGCTGCTCCTGCACCAACCAGGGGAAGAGGTTCGAGGTGAACTCCACCTCCGGCACCACCACGCTCGCCCCGGCCGGAAGGGCCGCGGCGACCGGCGCGAGCAGCTGCGACACGGTACTGCCGACGGTGACGTCCGCCGCCGGTACGCCGACCATGGTGGCGAAGGCTGTCCGGGACCGTTCGGTGGCCTCCCCCCACACCTCCCAGGAGGTACGCCCCACCCGCCAGTCCGCGAGGGCGTCCTGCACCGCCGTCCAGACCGGTTCGGGCGGCAGCCCGTAGCTGGCGGTGTTCAACCAGCCGGGCTCCGGCTGCCACAACTTCTGCGCCTGCTCCAGTTCCATGCGGCCGACGTTAACCGCGCCCCGGCGGCGGCGTCAGCGCCAATCTCCGCCTCGTGGCCCGGGTCGCCGCCGACGTCGGTTGGCCGATGCGGGAAATGCGGCCGGGCCTGTCCGACCCGGGGACCGTGACCGGAGGCAGGTGACGACCGCGCGAAACGGTCAGCCGCCGCCTCCGGGACCACGGCGACCAGCGGGGCCTGCCAGCGTCAGCTGACGTTGGCCGGGCCGAGGACGCTCTTGAGGTCACCCATCAGCGCGGTGGTGGGCGCCACCCGGAACGGGCCGAGCCGCAGGGTGGTGGTCCTGCCGCCGTTGAGCAGCTTGACGTGCACCTCGGTGTCACCCGGGTGCAGCACCAGGGTTTCCTTGAGCCGCTCCACCAGCGGTGGGGTGCAGCGGTGCACCGGGATGGTGAGGGTCACCGGCTTGTTCGCCGGGTTGCTGCTGATATCCGGCATGGACATGTCCATCGCCATGATCCGTGGGGTGTCGTCACGGCGGTCCACCCGCCCCTTGACCACCACGATCGCGTCCTCGGCGATGTACTGCCCGATCACCTCGTACGTGTTGGGGAAGAACAGCGTCTCGACCCCACCGGCCAGGTCCTCCAGCGTCGCCGACGCCCAGGCACGGCCCTGCTTGGTGACCCGCCGCTGCACCCCGGAGAGGATGCCGGCGAGGGTGACCACCGCCCCGTCGGGGACGGTTCCCTCCTCGGACAGGGCGGCGATGGTGCAGTCCGCCGCCGCACCGAGCACGTGTTCCAGGCCGAAGAGCGGATGGTCGGAGACGTACAGGCCGAGCATCTCGCGTTCGAAGGCGAGCTTGTCGCGCTTGTCCCACTCGCTCTCGCCGATGGTCGGCATGACCGTGGTGCTGCCCCCGGTGTCGGCGTCACCGAAGCCGGCGCCGAAGAGGTCGTACTGCCCGACGGCCTCCTTGCGCTTGACGTCGGCGAAGGCGTCGATCGCGTCGGCGTGCACGGCGAGCAGGCCCTTGCGGGTGTGGCCCAGGGAGTCGAAGGCGCCCGCCTTGATCAGGGATTCGATGGTCTTCTTGTTGCAGACCACCGCGTCGACCTTGGACAGGAAGTCGTAGAAGTCGGCGTAGTCGCCCTTCTCCTGGCGGCACCGCATGATCGCCGCCACCACGTTCGCGCCGACGTTGCGCACCGCCGCCAGGCCGAAGCGGATGTCCCGGCCGACCGGGGTGAACGGGCCGGCCGAGGTGTTGACGTCCGGCGGCAGGACCTGGATGCGCATCCGCCGGCACTCCGACAGGTAGAGCGCCATCTTGTCCTTGTCGTCACCGACCGAGGTGAGCAGCGCCGCCATGTACTCGGCCGGGTAGTGCGCCTTGAGGTACGCCGTCCAGTACGACACCAGGCCGTACGCGGCGGAGTGCGCCTTGTTGAAGGCGTACCCGGCGAACGGCACCAGGACGTCCCACACCGCCTGGATCGCCTGGTCGGAGTAGCCGCGCTCGCGGCAGCCGTCCCGGAACGGGATGAACTCCTTGTCGAGGATCTCCTTCTTCTTCTTGCCCATCGCCCGGCGCAGCAGGTCGGCCTGGCCGAGGGTGTAGCCGGCGAGGATCTGGGCGGCGCGCTGCACCTGCTCCTGGTAGACGATCAGGCCGTGGGTGGGGGCGAGGATCTCCCGCAGTGGCTCCTCCAGCTCCGGGTGGATCGGGGTGATCTCCTGGAGGCCGTTCTTGCGCAGCGCGTAGTTGGTGTGCGAGTCCACGCCCATCGGGCCGGGCCGGTACAGCGCCAGGACGGCGGAGATGTCCTCGAAGTTGTCCGGTTTCATCAGCCGCAGCAGCGAGCGCATCGGCCCGCCGTCGAGCTGGAACACGCCGAGGGTGTCGCCTCGGGCCAGCAGTTCGTACGCGGCCTTGTCGTCCAGCGGCAGGGCCAGCAGGTCCAGCTCCTTGCCGTGGTTGAGCTGGATGTTCTTGACCGCGTCGTCGATGATCGTCAGGTTGCGCAGGCCGAGGAAGTCCATCTTCAACAGCCCGAGCGACTCGCAGGTCGGGTAGTCGAACTGGGTGATGATGACCCCGTCGGAGTCCCGGCGCATCAGCGGGATGTGCTCGATGATCGGCTCGGCGGACATGATGACGCCGGCGGCGTGCACGCCGGTCTGCCGGATCAGCCCCTCGATGCCCTTCGCGGTGTCGATCACCTTCTTGACGTCCGGGTCGGACTCGTACAGGCCACGGATCTCGCCGGCCTCGGCGTAGCGCGGGTGCTTCGGGTCGAAGATGCCCGACAGCGGGATGTCCTTGCCCATCACCGCCGGCGGCATCGCCTTGGTGATGCGGTCACCCACGGCGTACGGGAAACCGAGCACCCGGGCCGAGTCCTTGATCGCGGCCTTCGCCTTGATCGTGCCGAAGGTCGCGATCTGGGCGACCTTGTCCTCACCCCACTTGTCGGTGACGTACTTGATCACCTCACCGCGCCGGCGCTCGTCGAAGTCGATGTCGACATCCGGCATCGAGACCCGCTCGGGGTTGAGGAACCGCTCGAAGATCAGCCCGTGCGGGATCGGGTCCAGGTCGGTGATGCCCAGCGCGTACGCGACCAGCGATCCGGCGGCCGAACCACGGCCCGGGCCGACGGCGATGCCCTGGCTCTTCGCCCACTGGATGAAGTCGGCGACCACGAGGAAGTACGACGGGAAACCCATCTGGACGATGACGCCCAGCTCGTACTCGGCCTGGACGACGTGCCCCTCCGGGATCCCGTTCGGGAAGCGGCGGGCCAGCCCCCTGAAGGTCTCCTTGCGGAACCAGGACTCCTCGGTCTCCCCCTCGGGCACGGGGAACCGGGGCATCAGGTTGTGGAACTCGAACATCCCGGCCGGGTCGACCTTCTCGGCCACCAGCAGCGTGTTGCGGCAGCCCTGCTGCCACAGCTCCGAGGAGTCGACCGCGCGCATCTGCTCGGCGCTCTTGACGAAGTAGCCGCCGCCCTCGAAGCGGAACCGATTCGGGTCGGCGATGTTGCTGCCGGTCTGCACGCAGAGCAGCACGTCGTGCGCCTCGGCCTGCGCCTCGTGTGTGTAGTGCGAGTCGTTGGTGACCACCGGCGGGATGTCGAGCTTGCGGGCGATCTCGGTGAGCCCGTCGCGGACCCGGCGCTCGATCTCCAGGCCGTGGTCCATGATCTCCAGAAAGTAGTTCTCCCTGCCGAAGATGTCCTGGTACGCGGCGGCGACCTTGAGCGCCTCGTCGAACTGGCCCAGTCGCAGCCGGGTCTGCACCGCCCCGGAGGGACAGCCGGTGGTGGCCATGATGCCCTCGGCGTGCTCGGCGATCAGCTCCATGTCCATCCGGGGCCACTTGACGTAGTGGCCCTCCATCGAGGCGCGCGAGTTGAGGGTGAACAGGTTGTGCAGGCCGGTCTTGTTCGCCGCCCACATGGTCATGTGGGTGATCGCGCCGTTGCCGGAGACGTCGTCGCTCTTCTGTTCCGGCCGGCCCCACTTCACCCGCGCCTTGTGGAACCGCGACTCCGGGGCCACGTACGCCTCGACGCCGAGGATCGGCTTGACCCCGGCGGCCATCGCCTGCTTGTAGAAGTCGTTCGCGCCGTGCATGTTGCCGTGGTCGGTGATCGCCACCGCCGGCATGCCGAGCCGGTTGGCCTCGGCGAAGAGATCCTTGAGCCGGGCCGCCCCGTCGAGCATCGAGTACTCCGTGTGCACGTGCAGATGCGCGAACGAATCGCCCATGCGGAGCGCCCCCCGGGGTCGGATCGTGGATGGTCGGCCTACCCTATCGCCGGCCGGACGAGCGTCTCCAGCGCACGCGCGGAGACACCCGCGGCCAGTGGCGTGGATCTCCCACGGCCGGTGTGGATCTTCCCGGAACGGTGGGCCAACGCCGTCGCCGAGTCGGCTGCCGGACTCGGTCCGCGCACCGGCGCAGGTGTCGTCGTAGCCTGGACGCCAGCGCGGCATCGGCGAACACGGGACGGCGCAATGGGCCTGGGCAACGGCATCGACGAGCTGGCCGCGGCGGCGGCGCGCGGCGAGCCGGGGGCACTGGACGCCCTGCTGGCGGCGGTACGTCCGGAGGTGCTGCGGTTGTGCGGCCGGCTGCTGCCCAACCGGGAGGACGCCGAGGAGGCCTGCCAGGACGCGCTGCTCGCGCTGGCCCGGGGCATCACCCGGTTCGAGGGCCGGTCGTCGTTCCACACCTGGCTGTACCGGCTGACCGCCAACCGGGCCCGCTCGACGTACCGGGCGCTGCGCCGGCGTTGGCAACTGGAGGCCGGTGGGGTTCCGCTGCCGGATGCGGCCGACCCCCGGCGAACCAGCGTGGTCGCCGGCACCCGGCTGGACCTGCTCGACGCGCTCGACCACGTCCGCCCCGAACTCGCCGAGGCGGTGGTCCTGCGCGACGTGCTCGGACTGAGCTACCGCGAGATCGCCGACCTGCTCGACCTGCCGGAGGGCACCGTGAAGTCACGGATGCACGAGGCGCGCCGGCAGGTGCGCGGCCGGTTGGCCGGCTCCGGCGACTGATCCGCCGGACCGTCGGGTCGGTGGCGACCGGCGGGTGTGGGTGGGGGGTGGTTCCACCGCGCCGGAGAAGAGTCGACCATCCGACGAACCGCCACGGCCGGCGCGGGGACCAACAGGGCAGGCAAACCCCGCCGTCGAGAAGGAGACTCCCGTGCACCGTCTTGCGTACGTCGTCGTCGCGGCCGTGCTGGCCCTCGCCGGGCCGGCTCCGGCCGCTGCCCGGCTGGCGTCATCCGGCCACCAGTCGCCCGGCCGTCCGGCCGTGGCGCCCGCCGCGCACCCCGACAGCACCAACCCCGCCGGCGCGGGCCGCACCGGCACCATCGCACCGGCCGGGGTGGACCGCACCGGCACCGCCCGGGCCGGGGCCGGCCACCCGCGACCTGTCACCCCTGGGGCCGACGAGGTCGACCTGATGAGTGTCCGGGGTGCCGGCCCGTTCCGGATCGGTGCGCGCCTGGATGACCTGTCGGCCGCGGGCCTGATCGACTGGACGGCGTCCGACTGCGCGGGCGTGGTCCGGGCCGGGGTCACCGGCACCTGGGCGGGGGTGATCCTGCTGGCCTTCCGGAGCGGACGGCTGGTGGAGATCGGCACCGCCACCGCCCCGCCCCGCTCGCCCGCCGGGGCCGCCGTCGGGATGAGCTTCGCCCAACTGGAGGAGATCTACGGGCCCCGGGGAGAACTCATCGCGAACGACGCCGGGACCGCCAGCGCGTACCTGGTGCGGGTGGGTGCCCGGGTGGAGCTGTTCACCGGCCACCCGATCCGCTCGGGGGTCGGCTACTTCCAGGTGGGTCCGGCGTCCTTTGTCGAGCGCGCCTTCCGGCGAGGCGCCTGCTGAGCGGTGGGTACGGGCGTCCGGACCAGACCGGGCGCCCGGTACGCCGGATCCGTCCCGTTGCACAAATGACTGAACACAGCAATGTCCGCTCATCCATTAGTGTGTGCCGCACAGTATAGTGCGACACATGGTCAGCGATGACGTGCTACGAACACACCTCCAAGAGCTCCGCCGGGGCACGGTGGTGGTGGCGAGCCTGGTCGCCCTACGCCGCCCCGACTACGGCTACGCGCTGCTGCAACGCCTGACGGCGCACGGCTTCCCGGTCGACGCCAACACGCTCTACCCCCTGCTCCGCCGGCTGGAGGAGCAGGGGCTGTTGACCAGCGAGTGGAACACCGAGGAGAGCCGGCCCCGCAAGTTCTACCGCATCAGTGCCGACGGGGAGACGGTGCTGGGCCGCCTCCTGGACGACCTCGCCGCCGTGCAGACCTCCGTCACCGGGCTGATCGAAGGAGTGGAGCGATGACCTCACTGACCGACCGTTACCTCGCCGCGACCCTGCGGACCGTGCCCGCACCGCGGCGCACCGAACTCGCCGACGAGCTGCGCGCCTCGATCGCGGACATGATCGAGGGCCGGACCGCCGCCGGGCAGGACACCGCGGTCGCCGAGCGGGAGGTGCTCACCGAACTGGGCCACCCCGACCGGCTCGCCGCCCGGTACGCCGACCGCCCGCTCCAGCTCATCGGCCCGACGTACTACCTGGTCTGGTCGAGCCTGCTGCGCCGGCTGCTCACCATCATCCCGGCCCTGGTGGGGGTGGTGGTCGGCGTCCTTGAGGCCACCGTGGGTGACCAGCCGCACCGGGCGATCGGGGCGGGCATCGCCGCGGCCTTCCAGACCGCCGTGCAGATCGCCTTCTGGGTGACGGTCGTCTTCGCGGTGCTGGAACGCACCCGCACCCCGCTGGAGCTGCCGGAGTGGAGCGTGGACCAACTCCCGGAGGTGCCGTTGGAGCGGAACGTGCCCCTGACCGACACCTGCGCGTCGATCGCCTTCCTGCTGCTCACCCTCGCCTTCCTTCCCTGGCAGCACCACCGGTCCTGGGTCTCCGACGCCAACGGCGACAACCTGCCGATCCTCGACCCGGCACTGTGGACGTCCTGGCTGCCGGTGCTCGCCGCCGTGCTGGTCGCCAGCATCGGTCTGGAGATCGTCAAATACCGCGCCGGCCGGTGGACGTGGCCGCTGGTGGCCGTCAACACGGCGCTCGGCCTGGCCTTCGCGCTCCCGGTCGGCTACCTGGTGCTCACCGACCGCCTGCTCAACCCGGCCCTGGTGGACCGGTTCGAGTGGCTGCGCGAGGGTGACAACCAGGGCCTCACCGCCGGCATCGTGGTGGTGGTCGTCGCCGCCGTCACCGTCTGGGACATCGCCGACAGCGTGGTCAAGGCCCGCCGGCACCACCGCTGACCCTGCCCCGCCCCGGCGCGACCCGCGCCGGGGCGGACGGCTGTCCGGTCCGTCCGCCCCCGCCGGGTCGGCGCGGCGGCCGGGCGGCGGGGGTGCGATCCTCGACCCCGATGAGCACCATGACCGCCAGCGAATGGCGCCGCCCCGGCCCCACCCCCGAGCAGCAGCGGCTCGACGTCTACGCCGGCCTGGCACTGACCGTGCTGGCCCTGCTCAGCCTCACGCTGGCCCGCAGCACCGGAGCGTTCCTGCTCGGCCCGCCGCCGTCCGGGCCGGAGCAGATCTTCTGGACCGTCGCGGTCACCCTGCCGCTGCTCTGGCGGCGCCGGTTCCCCGCCGTGGTCATGATCGTGGTCTCGGTCACCTTCATCGGCTCCCAGGCCCGGTCCGCTCCGGAGACGCAGCTCTCCGGCTGGGCGCTGTTCGCCGCCCTCTACACGCTCGGGGCCTGGGGACGGAACCGCCGGACGGCACGGCGGGTGCGCGTCGCGGTGATCGCCGAGATGTTCGTCTGGCTCGGGATCTACCACGCGGTCAGCTACGGCAGGATCCCCGAGGACGCCTTCTCCGACGCGGTCGGGCCGGTCCCCCCGCTGCTGGCCGCGATCATCACCAGCGTCCTGGCCAACGTGCTCTTCTTCGGCTTCGCGTACTTCGTCGGCGAGACGGCCTGGTTGGCCGCCCGCCGACAACACGAACTCCAGGAACAGGCCGAACAGTTGCGCCGCTCGCAGGCCGAGGCCCGCGAGCGGGCCGTGGTCGGCGAGCGGGTCCGCATCGCCCGGGAGCTGCACGACGTGGTCGCCCACCACGTGTCGGTGATGGGGGTGCAGGCGTCCGCCTGCCGGCGGGTGTTCGACAAGGACCCGGCCAAGGCGCTCACGGCGCTGTCCTCGATCGAGGAGACCGCCCGTACCGCGGTCGACGAGCTGCGGCGCATGCTGGGCGTGCTGCGCACCTCCGACAGCGCCCCGGTCGGGCCGGAGCCGGACCGGCCGGCCGCGCTGGACCAGATCGCCGCCGTGGTCGATCGGGCGCGCGAGGCCGGGTTGCGGGCCACGCTCGGGGTGTACGGTGAGCGTCCGCCGCTGCCGGAGTCGGTCTCGCAGGCCGCGTACCGGATCGTGCAGGAGGCGGTCACGAACACACTCAAGCACGCCACCGGCGCCACCATGATCGACATCCGCATCCGCTACCTGGCCCAGGAACTGGAGGTCGACGTGACCGACGACGGACGCGCCACCCGGCCCACCAACGCCGACGGACTCGGCCTGGTCGGCATGCGGGAGCGGGTCGGCACCCATGGCGGTGTGCTGGAGGTCGGCCCCCGCGCCGGAGGCGGCTGGCGGGTACGCGCCCGGTTCCCGGTGTCCACGATGGCGGAGCGTTCCGCGTGAGCGCGACGCACCCGACGGCTGCGACCGGTCGGCCCGTCCGAGTTCTGCTCGCCGACGACCAGCACCTCGTCCGCACCGGCTTCCGGGTCATCCTCGAGGTGGAGGACGACATCGAGGTGGTCGGTGAGGCCGCCGACGGCGAGCGGGCCGTCGCCATGACCCGGGCGCTACGTCCCGACGTGGTGCTGATGGACGTCCAGATGCCGGGGATGGACGGCCTGGAGGCGACCCGGCGGATCATCACGGAGTTCCCCGCCGGCCCCGCGGTGCTGATCCTGACCACCTTCGATCACGACGACTACCTCTTCGCGGCGCTGCGGGTCGGCGCGAGCGGGTTCCTGCTCAAGAACGGCACCCCGGAGGACCTGGTGGAGGCGATCCGCGTGCTGGCCCGCGGCGACGGCCTGCTCGCCCCGGAGCTGACCCGGCGGGTGATCGCCACCTTCGCCCGACCCGGCGTCGCCGGTCCGACCGGGGTCGACGCCCAGGGGGCGCTGGGCGAGCTCACCCCCCGGGAACGGGAGGTGCTGGTGCTGGTGGCCAGCGGGGCCAGCAACGCCGAGATCGCCGCCGCCCTGCACCTGGGCGAGGCCACGGTGAAGACCCACGTCAGCCGGGTCCTGGCCAAGCTGGGGCTGCGCGACCGGGTCCAGGCGGTGGTCTTCGCGTACGAACACGGGGTGGTGCGACCCGGCGGCTGAGCTAATCCGCCTCGCGGCGGACGCCCAGGACCACCGCCGGACGGACGGCGACCCCACGGCGGCCGATCTAGCGTGAACGCCGTGACCAACGTGCTCCGTCTCGACGGCGTCGACCGCAGTTTCGGCGACCGTCGGGTACTCAGGAACGTGTCGTTCGACGTGACGGCGGGCCGGATGACCGGCTTCGTCGGCGGCAACGGCGCCGGCAAGACGACCTCCATGCGGATCATCCTCGGATTGCTCGCCCCCGACGCCGGCCAGGTGAGCTGGCGGAACGCGCCGCTGACCCGGCAGGCCCGCCAGCGCTTCGGCTACCTGCCCGAGGAGCGGGGCCTCTACCCGAAGATGAGCGCCCGGGAACAGGTGATCTACCTGGGCCGGCTGCACGGGATGGACGCGTCGGCGGCCCGGCGCGCCACCGACGCCCTGCTGGACCGGCTCGGCCTGGCCGAACGCGGCGACGACCTGCTGGAGACGCTGTCCTTGGGCAACCAGCAGCGCGCCCAGGTCGCCGCGGCGCTGGTGCACGACCCGGAGGTGCTCATCCTCGACGAGCCGTTCTCCGGGCTCGACCCGCTGGCCGTGGAGACGGTCGTCGCGGTGCTGCGGGAGCGGGCCGCCGCCGGCGTGCCGGTGCTCTTCTCCAGTCACCAGCTCGACGTCGTCGAGCGGCTCTGCGACGACCTGGTGATCATCGCCGACGGCACGATCCGCGCGGCCGGCTCCCGGGAACAGCTACGGGCGACGTACACGGTGCCCCGATACGAGTTGGTGGTGGCGACCGACGCCGGTTGGCTGCGGGACCAACCGGAGGTGACCCTGGTCGACCTCGACGGGGCACGGGCCGTGTTCGATCTCGCCCCCGGCGTCGACGAACAGCCGGTGCTGCACGCGGCGCTGGCCCGCGGCCCGGTCCGTGCCTTCCGCCCGGTCACCCCGTCCCTCACCGAGATCTTCCGAGAGGCCACCCAGTGAGCACCACGCAGGCCACCGTCCTGGTCGCCGCCCGGGAGATCCGGGTCAAGCTGCGCGACCGCACCTTCCTGATCAGTACGCTCTTCTTCCTGCTCATCGCCGCCGCGGCGACGGTGCTGCCGCCGTTGCTCGACGGCGGCCCGGCCAGCGTGGCGACCACCGAGGCGAGCGCCGGGAAACTGCGCGCGGCCGGGCTCGACGTCCGGGTGGTGCCCGACGACCGGGCGGCCGAGCAGGCGGTCCGCGACGGCGACGTGGACGCGGCGGTGGTCTCCGGCCCGACCGTGCTGGCCATGGACGAGACCCCCGACGAGGTGGTGTCGGCGTTGAGTGCGGCACCGCCGGTGCGGCTGCTCGACCCCGACGCGGTGGACCCGATGGTGGCTTTCCTGGTGCCCTTCGCCTTCGCCTTTCTCTTCTTCGCGACCTCGCAGACCTTCGGCGTGCAGATCGCGCAGAGCGTGATCGAGGAGAAGCAGACCCGGGTGGTGGAGATCCTGGTGGCGGCGGTGCCGGTCCGGGCGCTGCTGGCCGGCAAGCTGATCGCCGGCACCCTGCTGGCGTTGGGCCAGATCATCCTGGTCGCCCTCGCCGTGGTGGTGGGGATGCGGTTCGCCGACACCGGCGGACTGCTGGACCTGCTCGCCCCGGCGATCGGCTGGTTCCTGCCGTTCTTCCTGTTCGGGTTCGTGCTCGTCGCCGCCATGTGGGTGGCGGCCGGCGCCCTGGTCGCCCGGCTGGAGGACATCGGCGGGGTGTCGATGCCGGTGCAGTTGGCGGTGATGCTGCCGTTCTTCGCGGTGATCTTCCTCAACGACAACCCGGCGGCCATGACCGCGCTGTCGTACCTGCCGTTCTCCGCCCCGACGGCGATGCCGCTGCGCCTGTTCACCGGGGACGCGGCCGGCTGGGAGCCGCTGGTGTCACTGGCCGTGCTGCTGGTGACCGCCGGGCTGGTGCTGGCCGCCGGGGCACGGGTCTACGAGGGTTCGCTGCTGCGGACCAACGGCCGCACCTCGCTGCGGACCGCCTGGCGGGGACGCGAGCCGCTCGGCTGAGCGGCAAGCGGGCGCGAGGCTGCCGGGGCCGGGTCGCGGCGCGTCAGTGGACCGGCACGGCGGCCCAGCCGGCGGGCAGGGCCGGCAGCGGCCAGGTGGGATCGGGCCGCCACCGGGCCCAGCCCTCGTCCCACCAGCGTTTCCCGGCGTCGAGCAGCGCGGCGATCCGGTCGCCCTCGGCCCGGATCGCCGCCGCCATGCCCGGGTAACGCCCCTCGACCAGCCGTTGCGCGAACATCTCGACGTCCTTCCAGACGTACCGGTCCGCGCCCGCCGGCCACCACAGGTCCAGCTCGTGATCGAGGGTGTCCACCCCGATCGGGGTACGCCGCAACGGGTCCTGGAGGTTGAAGTACCAGCCGGCGAAGGCGCGGTCGGGACCGGTCCAGAAGACGTCCACCGAGTGCGCCTCACCGGGGCGCTGGAGCATCAGCTTGCCGTGCCCGGACCACGCGGTGTGCCCGGCGACCTGCCAGGGATGCCGGCCGCAGGGGAACGCGCCCCGCTCCGGAAAGCCGAACTCGGCCCCCGGCGGCAGGTAGAGCGCGAGCAGGTCGGCGGAGTCCTCGACGCAGATCGTCGGGCAGCCGAACCAGACCTCGCCGCGCAGCACCTCACGCCGGACGACCACGTCACCCGGCGTGAACCGGTGCCCGGCGACCGCCTGACCGGCGCTGTCCCCCGCGCCACCGCTCAGCTGCATCAGCCCAGCCTAGCCACGGCCCGGCGAGGCCCGGGCGGCCTGCCCGCACCGTGCGCAGCCGCGACGGCGGGGGCGTACAGGGCGGTGACCTCCCCGCGCCGGATCACGGGAGCCGGACGTGGGCAAGGCCGGGGTCGCAAGTCGGACAGCAGTCCCGCGCGGAATCGATGACATCGCCTTCGCTGCATCGCGCACCGCGGCGGGTCGATAGGGTGGCGCGGTGTTCTCCGCCGAGGAACGTGACACGATCCGGCAGCGCCTGCTGGACCTGGCCGCTGCCGACCCCATGATCGTCGGCGCGGCCATCACCGGTTCACAGGCCACCGGCGACGAAGACCGTTGGTCTGACATCGATCTCGTGTTCGCGGTCGACGGCTCGCTCGCCGTGACCATGCAAGGCTGGACCGACCGGCTTTATGACGACTTCGACGCGGCGCACCATTGGGACGTGCCGTCCGGCTCGGCCGTGTACCGAGTGTTCCTGCTTCCAGCATGCCTCGAGGTAGATATCGCGTTCACGCCGGCCGCTCACTTCGCCCCGCACGGCCCGAGCTGGCGGACCGTCTTCGGCAACCCCGCCCAGCCGCAACCCGCACCGCTGCCGGCCCCGGACCACCTGGCCGGCCTGGCATGGCACCACGCCCTACACGCCTGGATCAGCATCCAGCGGAATCGACTCTGGCAGGCCGAGTACTGGATCAGTGCACTGCGCAGCCACGTGATTGCACTGACCAGTCTGCGCCTCGGGCATCCGACCAGCTACGCAAAGGGCGCCCACCTGCTCCCGGCTGACCTGACGGAAGCACTTCACGCCACCCTCGTCCGTACACTCGACCACGCCGAGCTACACCGCGCCCTCACCGCTGCCATCAATGCCCTGATCGCCGAACTCGAGCGCACTGATCCGGCGCTGGCGAACCGGCTGTTTCCCGCCCTCGCAGAACTCGCGGGACATCAACCTCGTCACGCACCCATCCACACGTCTTGACAATTCCTCGCCGCGACATCACCGAAGCCACTCACTGGGCCAGCCGCAGCACGACCCGACCCTTCACCTTCCTCGGACTCAGACCATCGGGTGGAAACGCCTGTGTGGGCACGAGGAAGGGAGAGCCTCCGGGGCTCTCCCTTCCTCGTTATCCGCGACGACACAGGCCACAACCCTGGGTACCGGCTCCGTCGTCGGACGGGTCAGCTCAGGGCATCTGCCCGCACGCTCTCAATGAAGGTCTGCCAGGTCTGCGGAGCGAACACCAGGGCCGGCCCCTGAACATCCTTGCTGTCGCGGACGCCGACAATGCCGGGCAGGTTGTCAGCCACCTCGACACAGGCCCCCTCATTGCCGCTGCGGGTGGACTTGCGCCAGAGGGCACCACTCATGTCACTCATCGTAGCTCTCCTTGATCACGATACTGACCAGATCCTCTGACGCGCACTCATCGAGGGCAAGCTTCCACAGCGTCTGCCATGCGTCAACGTACGTCTCAACCTCACTTGGCCTGTCCAGGTAAAGGCTGCCTGTTAGTGACTCACAGTAGATGGTGGATGGCTCGGCAGGCCGAGTGCCGACCGCCGGGAAGTCCAGCACGATGAACGCGCCAGCAACGGACGCCTTGTGCGGGCCGACACTCAGAGGCAGCACGCGGAAGCTCACGTTTCGAGCCTGCGAGGCGTTGACCAAGTGGGCAAGCTGTCTACGCCACGCCTCGAGGTCACCGATCGGGCGCCGGATCACAGCCTCGTCAATGATTGCCTCGAAGCGTGGCGCAGCAGGACTACGCCTGGCGAGAAGCTTCTGACGCTCCATCCGCAGAGCGACCTTCTGGGCGACCTCCTGCGGCGAACGGCTCTGCTTCGTAGCGAACACAGCAGACATGTATTCAGGAGTCTGAAGTAGGCCGGGGATCAGGTTCGGCTCATAGTGCCGGACGTAGCAGGCTGCGGCCTCCAGACCGACGTATAGCTCGAACCATCCCGGGATCACTTCTCCGTAGGCGTGCCACCAGCCCCGGGCCTTGCTCTCCTTGGCAAGCGACACCAACACTTCCGTCAGGTCCGACGCGGTGCCGTACAGGTCGCACATGAGTTTCACGTCATGGGTACGCAGGGACGTGTGCCCGCCCTCAAGCCGATACATCTTGGCCCGGGACCACTCCAGTGCTTCTGCTGCCGCCTCAAGGTTGATCCCGGCTTCCTCCCGTGCCTGACGGAGGAGCCTGCCGAGCTGCCGTCGTGGGACGGAAGATCCACCATCGCCCATGTCGCCTCGTCTCAGTCTGCCGCAACCGACTGTCTCATTCAGAACACACTGCCGTGCTAGATGGCACGCCGTCAATCTCTAAGCACGAATTTCGCAGTGAGACGTTGCAGATACTTGCGCATCACCGCATCGTGGCAGGTAGAGAAGCTGGACGATGATCACGGGAGGTTGATTCATGTTTCGGTGGAAATGGTTTCAGCGTCGCAACGAGCCGGTCGACGTCGTGAAGCGACCCCGCTACGGGCACCAGACTGGGGCGTACGGCCCGTACCCGGACCAGGCGGCGGGCCGGAACCAACCGACCGTGCTAACGCCGGTCGTAACCCCGGGTGACTTGCGAAGGAACTGCCGTGGGTGAGTGCGACCTGGTTCCGGCTCCCCGGTGGCCCTTGGTGGAAGTGGGGGACGTTCTGACGGTCCAGCCGTGGGACTACGTGTACGGGGATGTCGTGCTACGGCTCAAGGTCACTCACGTGCCGAGCAACGCAGACCTGCTCTCCCTCGAATGGGTACGCCTGTTCGGCATTGAGCTACGCCCGGACGGTAGTCCGTGGAGGGAGCGGGATGCCCTGATCCGCGTCAAGGCGATACGCGCCAAACCTCCGGCACGAGACGGCGTTGGAGACGTGGGGCGTCTGCCGTGAAGTTCCAAGCTGGGGAACTGTTCTACGTGACGCGTCAGGCGTCACCGCAGTTCGTGAAGCCGATCTACTTCCGGCTCATCCGCGTTCTCGATCTGGTGACATACCAGGGGTGGATCTGGCTCGACGGCTACGAGCTGAACGCGGCGGGGGACGCCACCGAGCGACGGGAGATATACGTCCAGAAGGAAGGGCTCAAGAGGCTTCGCGTCATCCCTCGGCAGTACCGGCACCAGAAGGAGCCATCGGCATGAACGCGACAGAGGCCCTACCTCTGTCCGAGGTAGGGCCTCTGTCGCAGGCGTGGTCAGCCGACCGCGGCCATGACCTCGTCGGAGACGTCGAAATTGGCGTAGACGTTCTGCACGTCGTCGCTGTCCTCCAGGACGTCGATCAGCTTGAAGATCTTGCGCGCGCCCTCCTCGTCCAGCGGCACGGTGACGCTGGGGATGAGGGAGGACTCGGCGGACTCGTACTCGATGCCGGCGTCCTGCAACGCGGTACGGACGGCGATCAGGTCGCCCGGCTCGGAGACCACCTCGTACGCCTCACCGAGATCGTTGACCTCCTCGGCCCCGGCGTCCAGGACCGCCATCATCACGTCGTCCTCGGTGGTGCCGGCCTTGGGGACGATCACCACGCCCTTGCGGGAGAACATGTACGACACCGAGCCGGCGTCGGCGAACGAACCGCCGTTGCGGGTCAGCGCGGTACGCACCTCGGTCGCGGCGCGGTTGCGGTTGTCGGTCAGGCACTCGATGAGCAGCGCCACGCCGTTCGGGCCGTACCCCTCGTACATGATCGTCTGGTAGTCGGCACCACCGGCCTCCAGGCCGGAGCCCCGCTTGACCGCGCGGTCGATGTTGTCGTTCGGGACCGAGTTCTTCTTGGCCTTCTGGATGGCGTCGAACAGGGTCGGGTTACCGGCCGGGTCGCCGCCACCGGTGCGCGCCGCGACCTCGACGTTCTTGATCAGCTTGGCGAACATCTTGCCGCGCTTGGCGTCGATGACCGCCTTCTTGTGCTTGGTCGTCGCCCACTTTGAGTGGCCGGACATCTGTTACCTCCGTTGCTACCCGCCGTCTGCATCGACCGCACCGCGTACGCCCCGTTCCCGCTGGCGCACGCGGACGGTGCCGGTCAGCCCTGCGGGAAGCCGTGGCGGGCAGATGGCCCTGCCGAATCTCGGCAATCCTACCGACGTCCCGCCGGCCGGTGTCACGCGCCGCGCGCCGCAGCACCACCCCGCCCGCCCCTATCAGGACAGACGGGGCGAAAGCGCCGGCGCGAATCCGTCGCGCCAGTCAGCGGGCGGTCCGCACCAGATCCACGAAGTACGCGTGCACCCGCGTGTCACCGGTCAGCTCGGGATGGAACGAGGTGGCCAGCAGGTTGCCCTGCCGGACCGCGACGATCCGGCCGGCGGACGGCCCCTCGGTCACCGTGCCGAGCACCTGGACACCCGCACCCACCCGCTCGACCCACGGGGCCCGGATGAACACGGCGTGGAACGGCCCGCCCTCGACACCGGCCACGTCGACCGGCGCCTCGAACGAGTCGACCTGCCGGCCGAACGCATTGCGTCGCACCGTCATCTCGATGCCGGCGAATCCGCGCTGGTCGGGGCGACCGTCCAGGACCTCGGTGGCCAGCATGATCATGCCGGCGCAGGATCCGTAGACCGGCATGCCGCCGGCGATTCGCTTGTCGATCGGCTCACGCAGCTCGAAGATGTCGGCGAGCTTGCTGATGGTGGTGGACTCCCCACCGGGGATGACCAGGGCGTCGACCGCGTCCAGCTCCGCCGGCCGGCGCACCGGCCGGGCGTCCGCCCCGGCACCGGCCAGGGCCGTGACGTGCTCGCGGACGTCCCCCTGGAGGGCGAGCACCCCGATGACGGGCGTGTCGCTCATCGCGTCGTGGCTCCTTCTCGTGTCGTCCCCGCCACCGGCGCGGGCGGCGGGCGCGGGGCGCGCCGGTGACGCGCCCCGCGTAATCACCAGCCGCGCTCGGCGAGCCGGTGCGGCTGCGGGATCTCGTCGACGTTGATACCGACCATGGCCTCGCCCAGGCCCCGGGAAACCTTGGCCAGCACGTCCGGGTCGTCGTGGAAGGTGGTGGCCTTGACGATCGCGGCGGCGCGCTGGGCTGGGTTGCCGGACTTGAAGATGCCGGAGCCGACGAAGACGCCCTCGGCACCGAGCTGCATCATCATCGCCGCGTCGGCCGGGGTGGCGATCCCGCCGGCGGTGAACAGCACCACCGGCAGCTTGCCGGTCTCGGCGACCTCCTTGACCAGCTCGTACGGCGCCTGAAGCTCCTTGGCGGCGACGAACAGCTCGTCGGCGGGCAGCGACTGCAGCCGGCGGATCTCCTGCCGGATGCGGCGCATGTGGGTGGTGGCGTTGGAGACGTCACCGGTGCCGGCCTCACCCTTGGAGCGGATCATGGCGGCGCCCTCGGTGATCCGGCGCAGCGCCTCGCCCAGGTTGGTCGCACCGCAGACGAAGGGGACGGTGAACGCCCACTTGTCGATGTGGTTGGCGTAGTCCGCCGGGGTCAGCACCTCGGACTCGTCGATGTAGTCGACGCCGAGCGACTGGAGGATCTGCGCCTCGACGAAGTGGCCGATCCGCACCTTGGCCATGACCGGGATGGAGACGGCCTCGATGATGCCGTCGATCATGTCGGGGTCGCTCATCCGGGAGACGCCGCCCTGTGCGCGGATGTCGGCGGGTACGCGCTCCAGCGCCATCACGGCGACGGCGCCGGCGTCCTCAGCGATCTTGGCCTGCTCGGCGGTGACCACGTCCATGATCACGCCGCCCTTGAGCATCTCGGCCATGCCGCGCTTGACGCGCGCGGTGCCGACGACCGGAGAGGCGTTGCTGTTCGGGGAGGTGGTTTCGGACACGGTTCATCGCTCCTCGGACGTGCTCGGGGGTGGCTAGCACTGATGCTACGCCGGGGCCAACGCCGGCCCGACAGCCAATCAGCCCCACGGTGGCCTGCACTGTGGCCCTCATCACCGGAGGTCGTGCAGGCCAATCCGCCCGCCGGAACAGCCACCGGAGACGACGGGGCGCAGCGGGCACGTCAAGCCGCGGATGTCTCGCCAGGGACGAGGAGGGTGGGATCGTCGACGTCGAAGTAGCGGGGCCACTGCTGCCCACGCCCCATCCGCAACAACCGCACCAACGGTCTGCCGCGGGCCGCCCGGGCGTCGCGCACCAGGTCCGTGTGCACCTGCCGGGCCAGGGCCAGCCGCCGGCTCGCGGCGATCACCGCCTCGCAGGCCGGGTCGGTGGGATCGAGCTCCACCGCGCGCAACTGCCGGGTGAGGTCGTTCTCGGCGGCCTCACGCTCCTCCGGGGCGGCGTCCAGGGCGATCCGCGCCGCCGCGTACAACTCCACGCCGTAGCGCTGCTCCGCCAGCACCGCCGCGGCGGCCGCGCGGCGCAGCAGGTGGGCGTCGAGCGCGCGGGCCGCCGACTCCGCCCGGATGTGCAGCCGCTGCACCCGGCCGGCCGTCCAGGCCAGGTACGCGGCGACCAGCGCCACCAGGACCGCGGTGCCGAGCACCCACCACGCCGTCGCGCTCACCCCGGGCCACCCAGTCCGGCCCACTCCTGGTCGATGACCCGACCGTCGGTGGCCTCGATCGCGGCGGCGTACACCTCCAGGACCCGGCGGGCGACCACCGGCCAGTCGTAGTGGGCTACCACCTGGTCACCGCAGGCGGTCAACGCCGCCCGCTGGTCGGCGTCGTCGAGCAGCTCCACCAGGGCGTCCCGCAGCGCCGCCGCGTCCCCGGTGGGGAAGAGCCGGCCGGCCCGCCCCCCGTCCAGCACCCGGCGGAACGCGTCGAGGTCGCTGGCGACCACGGTGGTGCCCGCCGCCAGGGCCTCGGTGAGGATCATCCCAAAGGACTCCCCGCCGGTGTTCGGCGCGACGTAGAGGTGCAGGCTGCGCAGCATCCGGGCCTTGTCCGCCTCCGGCACCGTGCCGAGGAAGGTGACCCGATCGCGCAGCTCGGCCGGGAACCGGCCGAACAGGTCGTCGGGGTCGCCCGGGCCGGCCACCAGCAGACGCAAGCCGGGCCGGTACGGTGCCAGCGCGACGAACGCGTCCCGCAGGATCGGGAAACCCTTGCGGGTCTCGGTGAACCGGCCGAGAAAACCGATCGTGCCGCCGCTGCCCGGCGCGCACTCCCCCGGCCACCCCGGCAGCGGCTCCACCCCGGCGAACTTGGTCACGGCCACCCCGTTGGGGATCTCCACCGCGCCGCCGTCCATGTGCTCGACCTGCACCTTGCGGGCCAGCGCGCTGACCGCGATCCGGGCGGTGATCCGCTCCAACACGATCTGCAGGACACCCTGCGCGGCGGCCAGCACCCGGGAGCGGGTCATCGCGGTGTGGAAGGTGGCCACCACCGGGCCCCGGGCGGAGAGCACAGCGAGCATCGACAGGCTCAGCGTCAGCGGTTCGTGCACGTGCAGCACGTCGAAGTCACCCCGGGTGATCCACCGGCGTACCCGGGCGGTGGAGACCGGACCGAAGGCGATCCGGGCCACCGAACCGTTGTACGGCAGCGGCACCGCCCGCCCCGCCGACACCACGTACGGCGGCAGCCGGGAGTCCTCGTCGGCCGGCGCGAGCACACTCACCTCGTGGCCGAGCCCGATCAGTGCCTCGGCGAGATCCATGACGTGGTTCTGCACCCCGCCGGGGACGTCGAAGGAGTACGGGCACACGATGCCGATCCGCACGCGTCAACGCCTCTCAGACCTGTCCGGTGACCGGGCCGGCCGCGACGTGTCGCCGCCCGTGCCCCGCTGGTCCAGCCACATCCGCTGCAACATGTGCCAGTCTTCCGGATGCCGGGCGATGCCAGCCGCCAGACTCTCGGCAATCCGCTGGGTCAGCACCCGAACCCGCTCGTCCAACGGCGCGGCATCCGGGTCGGGCAGCGGCAGCGGACCCTCGATCGAGGCGCACGCGATGTCCGGCTCGTACCACAGCGAGGCGACGTAGAGCGGGGCGCCGGTGCGGATGGCCAGCAGCGCCGGACCCGCCGGCATCCGGGTCCGCCCGCCGAAGAAGTCGACCTCGATGCCCCGGGCCGAGAGGTCCCGGTCGGCCAGCAACGGCACCACCGTGCCGGCGCGCAGCCGGTCCACCAGCACGTCGAAGGCGGGGCGCGGGCCGCCGCTGGTGGGCAGGATCTCCATGCCCAGACCCTGCCGGAAGGCGAGAAACCGCTCGTAGAGGCCCTCGGGGCGCAGCCGCTCGGCGACAGTGGCGATCGGCCAGCCGGTGGCGGCCACCCAGGCGCCGGCGGCGTCCCAGTTGCCGGCGTGCGGCAGCGCCACCACCGCGCCCCGCCCGCTGGCGACGTCGTCGGCGAGCATCTCGGTGCCCTTCGGGTCCAGCCGGAACCCGGCGAGAATCTCCGCGCGGCTCAGCGCGGGCAGCCGGAACGCCTCCATCCAGTACCGGGCGTACGAGCGCAGGCCCCGCCGGACCAGGTCGTCCAGTTCGACCTCGGGCAGCTCCGGGCCGACCACCCGACGCAGGTTGGCGCGCAGTCGGGCGGTACCCCCGCCGCCGGCGCGGTGGGCGCGGTCGGCGCCCGCCCGGAAGGCCGCGGCCACCACGGACCGGGGCAGCGCGCGGACCAGGCGCCACCCGGCCACGTAGCCGAGCTCGGTGAGGTTCACTCCTGGCCGACCCGCTGAACCTGCCGGTACACGTGGACCATCCGCTGCCCGACCGTGAAGATCGAGACTGCGGCGAGCAGCCAGAGCGCGACCTCCAGGGCCGGGCCGACGCCCAAGCCGGTGAGCAGACCGCCCACCCCGACGATGAGCAGCCGTTCGGTGCGTTCGGCGACACCCACGTCGCAGGTCAGCCCGAGCCCCTCGGCGCGGGCCTTGACGTAGGAGACCAGGCCGCCGGCGGCCAGGCAGAGCAGCGCGGCGGCCACCCCCGAGTGGTCGCCCTCGGTGGCCAGCCAGTACGCGACCGCGCCGAACACGGCGCTGTCGGCAATGCGGTCCATGGATGAGTCGAGGAACGCGCCGAACCGGGTGGAGCCGCCGCTCATCCGGGCCATCGTCCCGTCGAGCAGGTCGGTGAGCGCGAAGACGGTGACAATCAAGGCACCGGCGACCAGCTTCCCGCGGGCGCCGAAGCCGAGCGCACCGACGAGCACGCCGACGGTGCCGGTCACCGTGACCACGTTGGGGGACACGCCCGCGCGGAGCAGGCCGCGCGCGACCGGCTCCACGACTCGGGTCATCCCCGCGCGGGCCGTCACTTGGAAGATCTTCGCCATGGCGGTCCCACGATAACGGCCGGCAGCAGGGTGCGATACGCCCGGTCGTCCGACCCGCGCGCCGCGGGCTTGTGCCCGGTCGGCAACGGGTGTGAGATCGGTGTGGAAGGGTGACCCAGTTCACCGACCGCACGGCTCAGACCCGCCGGCCAGCAGAGCACCGGAGGATATCGCCGCGGCACCCGCCCCGGGCCCGCTTCCCGTCGTGCGCGGCGGTCGCCACCAACCACCGTGAGGGAGGTGCGCCGCGATGGCGCAGAAGAACCAGGAGAAGGGTGTCACCGGCGGCGTGCCGGTGGTGACCGAGCCCGGCAGGGTTCGCAACGTGGTGCTCGTGGGGCACTCCGGGGCGGGCAAGACCACACTGGTCGAGGCGCTGCTGGCGGCCAGCGGGACGATCGGCCGCGCCGGCACGGTCACCGACGGCACGACCGTCTGCGACCACGACCCGGCGGCGGTACGCCAGCAGCGCTCGGTGAGCCTGGCCTGCGCTCCGCTGGTCCACTCCGGCGTGAAGGTGAACCTCCTGGACACCCCCGGTTACGCCGACTTCGTCGGCGAGCTGCGCGCCGGCCTGCGCGCCGCCGACGCCGCGCTCTTCGTGGTCTCCGCCGTCGACGGCATGGACCTGGCCACCGCCGCCCTGTGGGAGGAGTGCGCGGCGGTCGACATGCCGCGTGCCGTGGCGGTCTCCCGGCTGGACCACCCGCGCGCCGACTTCGACGAGGCGGTGGCGCTGTGCCAACGGGTCTTCGGCGACAACGTGCTGCCGCTCTACCTGCCGATGCTGGGCGACGACGGCGAGTCGGTGGCCGGTCTGATGGGGCTGGTCACCCGGCGGGTCTTCGACTACTCCGGGGGTCTGCCCGCCGCCGTACGGGACCCGGACCCGGAGCACCTGCCGGCCATTGTGGAGGCCCGCAACGAGCTGATCGAGGGGATCATCGCCGAGAGCGAGGACGAGACCCTGATGGACCGCTACCTGGGCGGCGAGGAGATCGACACCGGGGTGCTGATCACCGACCTGGAGAAGGCGGTCGCCCGGGGCCACTTCTACCCGGTGGTGCCGGTCTGCGCCCCGACCGGCGTCGGCCTCGACGTGCTGCTCGACGGCCTGGTCGCCGCCTTCCCGTCGCCGTTGGAGCACGACCTGCCGCCGGTCACCGGGGTCGACGGCTCCCCCCGCCCGCCGCTGGCCTGCGACCCGGACGGCCCGCTGGTCGCCGAGGTGGTCAAGACCACCGTCGACCGGCACGTCGGCCGGGTCTCCCTGGTCCGGGTCTTCTCCGGCACGCTCCGCCCCGAGCAGGTGGTGCACGTCTCCGGGCACGGCATGGCCGAACGGGGGCACCCCGACCACGACGCCGACGAGCGGGTCGCGCACGTCTACAGCCCGCTGGGCGCGACGCTGCGCGAGGTGCCGGCTGCCGTCGCCGGCGACATCTGCGCGATCACCAAGTCGGGCAGCGCGGAGACCGGCGACACCATCTCCGCCAAGGACGACCCGCTGCTGATCGCACCCTGGGACATGCCCGAGCCGCTGCTGCCGGTGGCCGTCGTGGCCCGCAGTCGGGCCGACGAGGACGCCCTGGCCCGCAACCTGGGCCGGCTGGTGGCCGGTGACCCGACCCTGCGCCTGGAACGCAACCCGGAAACCAACCAGCTGGTGCTGTGGTGCATGGGCGAGGCGCACGCCGACGTCGTGCTGGACCGGCTGCGTGCCGGCGGGGTGGAGCTGGACACCGAGCCGGTACGGGTGGCGCTGCGGGAGACCTTCACCGTCGCCGCCACCGGCCACGGCCGACACGTCAAGCAGTCCGGCGGGCACGGCCAGTACGCCGTCTGCGACATCGAAGTGCAGCCGCTGCCGCGCGGAGCCGGCTTCGAGTTCGTCGACCGGGTGGTTGGCGGGGCCGTCCCGCACCAGTACGTCCCGTCGGTGGAGAAAGGCGTGCGCGCCCAGATGGAGCGGGGTTTGGTCGCCGGTCACCCGATGGTGGACCTGCGGGTGACCCTCGTCGACGGCAAGGCGCACAGCGTCGACTCCTCCGACGCGGCTTTCCAGACCGCGGGCGCGCTGGCGCTGCGCGACGCCGCGGAGAAGGGCCAGCCGACGCTGCTGGAGCCGGTGGACGAGGTGGTGGTCCGGGTGCCCGACGGCTCGGTCGGCGCGGTGCTGGGCGACCTGTCCGGCCGGCGTGGCCGGGTGCTCGGCACCGAATCCGACCCGGACGCCGAGGGGCGCACCCTGGTCCGCGCCGAGGTGCCCGCCACCGAACTGCTCCGCTACGCCATCGAGCTGCGCTCGATCACCTCCGGCACCGGCACCTTCCGTCGCGCCTTCGTCCGGTACGAACCCATGCCCGTCCACCTGGCCGAGCAGGTCCGCGGGGAACACGCCACCCGTACCTGACCGGTGCCCGGCCCACGCCGGGGCGGCGACGACCCGACGCGGCGGCTCAGGGGCGGGCGGCGGGAACCGGGGGCATCGGCCAGTACGGGCGGTCGGCGTCGCGCAGCGCAGCCGCGCGCAGCCCCGCGAGCTGCCGCTCCACCTCGGCGAAGTGGTCCGGGGCGAGCGGGCCGAGCCGCAACGCGGCGGCGTTCTCCTCGACCTGGGCGACGGTGCGACAGCCGGGGATCGGCACCGTCCGGCCGCTGCGCGCCCAGAGCCAGCCCAGCGCGCCCTGGGCCAGGGTGCGGCCGTCGGCGGTGAGCGCGCCGCGTACCGCCCGGACCCGACGCAGCCACTCCGGTGCCGGCCGCCCTCCTCGGAACCACTCGAGCCAGGTCGGGGTGAGACCCCGCACGTCGTCGCGGGGCAACCTCGACTCGGTGGTGTACTTGCCGGTCAGCAGCCCCATGCCGAGCGGGCCCCGGTTGACGCTGGCCAGGTCGTGCTTGTCGCAGACCGCCAGCATCGCCGGGGCGTCCCGCAGCACCGAGAGGCTGTGCTGCACGGCACTGGCCCGCGGCGCCGCCTCGGCGAACGCGCCGACCCGGTCGGCCCGGTCGGTGCTCCAGCCGTACGACCGGATCAGCCCGTCGGCCACCAGTTCCTCGCACGTGCCGATGAGCGCCTCGGCCCGGGCCAACGGCAGATCCCCCAGGTGCAGCTGGTACAGGTCGATCCGGTCGGTGTCCAGCCGGCGCAACGAGTCGACCACCGCCCGGCGCAGGTACGCCGGTGAGGCGTCCTCGCCGGTGGCCTGCCGGCTCCGCTCGTCGAAGGTGTACCCCCACTTCGTGGCGATCACCGCCTGGTCGCGCCGACCGGCCAGCGCCCAGCCGAGAATCCGCTCGCCGTGCCCGGCCCCGTACGTGTCGGCCGTGTCGAAGAACGTCACCCCCAGGTCGAGGGCGCGACGGACCGCCCGTACCGACTCCTCGTCGTCGACCCGGCCCCAGCCCAGCGGTCGGCTGCCCTCCGCCCAGGGGCCACCGATCGCCCAGCAGCCCATGCCGAGCGCGCTGACCTCGATGCCGCTGCGGCCCAACATCCGCGTCGCAACTGCCACCGCCGCATCCTGCCACCTTCCGGACTTCCGGGGGCACAAACGTCACCGAGCGTGGAACAGGTCATACGCGATGGTGAGGGAGGCATCGGGTGTCCCGGCGGGGGTTCGACCGGAGCGGAGCCGGCCGGTCGGCGTGTGGGCGTACCGGTTGGCGGGCCGCACCGGCTAGGAGTCAGCGCGGGACGGCGTACGCCAGCGGCATCGGGGCCGGCTGTCCCAGCAAGGTGCCGCACAGTGCGGCGTCCTCCCGCACCGCCCCGGCACCGAGCCGGCGGACGATGGCCAGCTCGACGGAGTCGGTGACGATCAGCGTCGGATCGCCGTCCACCACCCGCAGCGACCCCGCCACGACCGGCGGATCCGACCGGTCGGCGCAGCTGCTGGTGATCTCCATGCTCGGCGGCCGGTGCTCCCGCACGCCGTCGACCTCGAAGAACTCCTGCGCCTGGACGGCACCGCCGAGGATCGCAGCGGTCAGGACCAGCGCGTAGACCGGGTCGCCGCAGGCGTCGTACACCCAGCGCTGGCCGAGCGCGGAGTGGTGCAGGGTGCCGACCAGCCGGTCGTCGGCGTCAGCCAGCGGCGTACCCCGATAGGTGAGCGGCACCTGGTACATCGGCCCGTCACCGACGCGGACCAGCAGCGTCTCGACCCCGACCGCGCCAGCCGGATCGTCGAACCGGTACGACGCCACCCGGGTCACCCCGGCCGCCGACCCGCCGTCGTACCAGTCCTGGTCGGGCAACCAGGAGGCCAGGAGTTCGAGCTTGCTGGGACGCAGTTCCGCTTTGTGCAAGAGGGCCATGCCAAGATCGTAAGAGCTGTCTCCCGCCCGCGCACCCCATCAACCGGCGGCCGAGTCTCGGGTCAGGCCGGCCAGGCCTCGGCGAAGAGGTCGCGGGTGTCGGTGAGGAGCTGCGGCAGCACCTTCGTCCGGCCGATCACCGGCATGAAGTTGGCGTCGCCACCCCAGCGCGGCACCACGTGCTGGTGCAGGTGCGCGGCGATGCCGGCACCGGCCACGCCGCCCTGGTTCATGCCCAGGTTGAACCCGTGCGCGTTACTGACCTTGCGGATCACCCGCATCGCCGTCTGGGTGAACACCGCCAACTCGCCGGTCTCCTCGGCGTCCAGGTCCGTGTAGTCGGCGACGTGCCGGTACGGGCAGACGAGCAGGTGACCCGGGTTGTACGGGTACAGGTTCAGCACCGCGAAGACGTGCCTGCCCCGAGCCACGACCAGGCTCTGCTCGGCGGGCAGGCCCGGGGCGAGACAGAACGGGCAGCCAGCGGGCTTGTCGTAACCGCCCTCGGGGCGGTCCTCGCCGGAGATGTAAATCATCCGGTGCGGCGTCCAGAGCCGTTCCAACCCGTCCGCCAGGCCGGCGTCTCCGCTGCTGTTCCCGCCGTCGTCAACGTGCCGCGCCGCCCCAGTCACACGCCGATCCTACGGTCACCGCACCGGGTTCCAGCCATCCGCACCAGTCAGCCAGGTGCCCGGGGTGAGCCGGGCGGCCTCCTGTGTGGTCAGCTACGGACGGTCCGGCCCGAGGCCGGTCACCAGGGACGGACCGAGGATCCGGACGTCGGGCAGGAGCGACGGACCCGGATCCTCGGGCGGAACGGAGCGGCGGATCAGTTGGCCACGGCGGACGGACCGGAGTTCGTACGCGAGCGGACCACGTCCAGTACGTGCGTGACCGCCTCGGCGACCGGTACCCCGTTGCGTTGCGAGCCGTCGCGGTAGCGGAAGGAGACGGTACCGGCGGCCACGTCGTCGTCACCGGCGATCGCCATGAACGGGATCTTCTGCTGCTGCGCGGTGCGGATCTTCTTCTGCATCCGGTCGTCACCAGCGTCGACCTGGGCCCGGATCCCCTCGGCGCGCAGCGCCGCGACGAAGCCGTGCAGGTAGTCGGTGTGGTCCTCGCGGATCGGGATGCCGACCAGCTGTACCGGCGCCAACCAGGCCGGGAACGCGCCCGCGTAGTGCTCGGTGAGCACCCCGAAGAAGCGTTCGATCGAGCCGAACAACGCTCGGTGGATCATCACCGGTCGCTGCCGGGTGCCGTCGGCGGCCTGGTACTCCAGGCCGAACCGCTCCGGCTGGTTGAAGTCGACCTGGATGGTCGACATCTGCCAGGTCCGGCCGATGGCGTCCTTGGCCTGCACGGAGATCTTCGGGCCGTAGAAGGCCGCGCCGCCCGGGTCCGGCACCAACTCCAGGCCGGAGGTCTCGGCGGCGGTGCGCAGCGCCTGCGTCGCCTCGTCCCAGTCAGCGTCGGCACCGATGAACTTCGGCGAGTCATCGCGGGTGGACAGCTCCAGGTAGAAGTCGTCCAGGCCGTAGTCGCGCAGCAGGTCCAGCACGAAGGTGAGCAGGGTGGTCAGCTCGCCCGGCATCTGCTCCCGGGTGCAGTAGATGTGCGAGTCGTCCATGGTCAGGCCACGCACCCGGGTCAACCCATGCACCACGCCGGACTTCTCGTACCGGTACACCGTGCCGAACTCGAAGAACCGCAGCGGCAGCTCCCGGTACGACCGCCCGCGTCCCTTGAAGATCAGGTTGTGGAACGGGCAGTTCATCGGCTTGAGGAAGTACTCCGCGCCCTCCAGCTGCATGGGCGGGAACATGGTGTCGGCGTAGTAGGGCAGGTGACCCGAGGTGTGGAAGAGCTGCCCCTTGGTGATGTGCGGGGTGTTGACGAACTCGTACCCCGCCTCCTCGTGCCGGCGGCGCGAGTAGTTCTCCATCTCCCGGCGGATGATCCCGCCCTTGGGATGGAAGACCGCGAGACCGGAGCCGATCTCGTCGGGGAAACTGAACAGGTCGAGGTCCGCGCCGAGCTTGCGGTGGTCGCGCCGGGCGGCCTCCTCCAGCAGCTTCAGGTACGCCTTGAGTTCGTCGCGGGTCGGCCAGGCGGTGCCGTACACCCGCTGCAACTGCGGGTTGCGCTCGGAGCCCCGCCAGTACGCGGCGGCCGAGCGCATCAGCTTGAAGGCGCCGATCAGGCGGGTGTTCGGCAGGTGCGGCCCCCGGCACAGGTCCGACCAGCAGACCTTGTCTTCGTTCGCGGCGAGGTTGTCGTAGATGGTCAGCTCGCCGCCGCCCACCTCCATCACCTCGGAGGAGTCGAGCCCCTCCCCCTTGACGTCGATCAGTTCCAGCTTGAACGGCTCGGCGGCCAACTCGGCCTTCGCCTCGTCCAGGCTGCCGAAGCGGCGACGACGGAACCGCTGGCCGGATTTGATGATCTCCTGCATCCGCTTCTCGAGCCGGGCCAGGTCGTCGGGCTGGAACGGCTTGTCGACGGCGAAGTCGTAGTAGAAGCCGTTCTCGATCGGCGGGCCGATGCCGAGCCGGGCCTCGGGGAACACGTCCTGCACGGCCTGGGCGAGCACGTGCGCGGTGGAGTGGCGCAGCACGTTGAGGCCGTCCGGGGTGTCGATGGCGACCGGTTCGACCTCGACGTCCTCGGCCGGCGACCAGTCCAGGTCGCGCAGCTGGCCCTGCGGGTCGCGGACCACCACGATCGCCTTGGGGCCGCTGGTGGGCAGCCCGGCCGCGGCCACCGCGTCGGCCGCCGTCGTCCCGGCGGCGACGACGACGGGGTCGGCCACTGCGGGGGTACGAGGTGCGGACACGGTGACTCCTCAACTGCAGGCGGTAAGGGTGTGCCGGTTACCGGCTCCTGCGATGCTATCGGTCGCCCCGGTCCGTGCGGTCGCCGGGAAAGGACGACGACGTCGGGTCCGCGTTGAACCTTTCCGGCCCCGCATCCGAACTACCAGGTGTGGCCGGAGCCGGTACCGGCCTGTTGGACACGGATTGGGGGCACCGATGACGACGACCCGTGGCGGAAACCGTCGACACCGGGCCGGGCTCGTGCTGGCCGCGGCGGTGGCCGGCGTGCTGGGCTGGCCGGCAGCGGCACTGGCGACGGAGGTGACGGCCACGCCGACGCAGGCGACGCAGGGCGACGCGGTGACCTGGCACCTGGCGGTGCCGGAGGAACGGCCGGGCGCGCGCACCGAGAAGATCGAACTGAAGCTGCCCGAGGCCACCCCGATCGGCGAGGTCTACCCGTTGTCGGTGGACGGCTGGGCTCCCCTGATCACCTTCCGGGACCTGAACCAGCCGGTGGCCGGCATCCACGCGCCAGGCGTGACCCAGGTGACCGCGGCGGTGACGTGGACCCGGGCCGCGGGGCCACCGGTGCCGGGACCGGCCCGGCTCTCGCTGGCCATGGGCCCGCTGCCGCAGGTCGACCGGATGAGCTTCGAGCTGGTGCAGACGTACTCGGACGGCACGGTGGTCCGGTGGGCCGACCCGGTCGGCGGGGCCCACCCGGCCCCGACGCTGGCCCTGGTGCCGCCGGCTCCCGGCGCGGCCGTCGGGCACGCCCACGGCGGCGCGGCGCCGCTGGCCGCGGACGCCGACGGGGGTGGCACGGCCGACGGCCGGCCGGACGGCTCCGGCGGACCGAGCGCGGACGTGCTGCTCGGCGGTGGCCTGGCGATCGGTCTCGGCGGTGGTGCGCTGATCGGCTGGCTGGTGAGCCGGGCCCGGCACCGCGCCGAGCCGGACGACGACGAGCCGCAGGAGGAGCCGTCGACCGGGCATCCCGAGGGCGGGCGGACGTCCGGGGACGTCCGGCCGTTGGCCGAGCCGGTGCCTTCCCGCTGAGGTCAGCGCACCCACTCCGGCAGCGGCTCCCGGGCCGCCAGCCAGTGGTCGGGTACCCCGCCGGAGGTGCCCACCCCGGTGTACGCGGCGACCACCGCGCCGGCGATCGCGGCGGTGGTGTCGACGTCTCCGCCCGCCGCCACGCAGGCCCGGATCGCGGCCGGGTAGTCGGACAGGTGGGTGGCGGCCACCCAGAGGGCGAAGGCCACGGTGTCCTGGGCGGTGACCCGCGAGCCGTTGCCGAGCGCCGCCACCGCCTCCGGCAGCGGCCGGCCGAGCAGCGTGGCGGCCCGGCGTACCCCGGCGGTGACCGCACCGGCCGGGTCGAGCGCACCGGCGACGGCGGCCAGCGACCGGGCCGGGTCGGGCAGGTCGCCGCCGAGCCGGGCGCGGGCGGCCAGCGAGGCGGCGATGGCCACCGCGACCGCCCCGGCGACCCCCTCCGGATGGGCGTGGGTGACCTCGGCGCTGGCCCGGGCCTGCGCGGCGGCCCGGGTGGTGGAGTCGGCGAACCAGGCGCCCAGCGGCCCCACCCGCATCGCCGCCCCGTTGCCGCAGGAGCCCTGCCCGTCGAAGGCGGAGGCGGCGGCCACCGGCCAGGGGGTGCCGGTCCGGATCAGGCGCAGGATCGCCACCGCCCCCGGCCCGTACCCGCGGTACGGCTCGCACCGCTCGGCGAAGGCGAGGGCCAGCCGGTCCTGGTCGACGCCGCCGTGGGCGGCGAGTTCGGCCAGCACCGAGCAGGCCATCTCGGTGTCGTCCGTCCACTGCCAGGGTGGCGGGGGGAGCCGGTCGGCGGCCAGGTCCGCCGGGTGCCGGCCGGGCACGAAGAACTGGGAGCCGAGGGCGTCGCCCACGGAGAGGCCGGCCAGGCTGTCCCGGGCCAGGGCCAGCCGGGCGTCGGGGAACAGGGTGAACGTCATCGTCGTGCCAGCTTGCCTGGTTTCGGGGTACGCCGCAACGTGATCAACTTGCCACCGGCAGTACGGTGCTGACGTGGCCACCGTGCTCCTGGTCGAAGACGACCACGTCGTACGCGGAGCGATGCTGCGTTCCCTGACCGAGCGGGGGCACGCGGTACACGCGGTCGGCACCGCGTTGGACGCGTTACGCCGGGTGGCCGCCGAGAGCCCCGACCTGGTCGTGCTCGACCTCGGCCTGCCCGACCTGGACGGCGCGGACGCGCTGCGGATGCTGCGCGGCATCACCGACGTACCGGTCATCATCGCCACCGCCCGCGACGACGAGCAGTCGGTGGTCCGGCTGCTGCGCGCCGGCGCGGACGACTACATGGTCAAGCCCTTCACCGGCGCCCACCTGGACGCCCGGATCACCACCGTGCTGCGCCGGGTCGGCCGGGCCAGCCGGGCGGTGCCGCCGGCGGTGCACACCGTCGGCGGCCTGCGGGTTGACGTGGGCGAGCGCAGCGCGGTGCTCGACGGCGAACCACTGGCGCTGACCCGCAAGGAGTTCGACCTGCTGGCCTATCTCGCCGCCCGACCCGGCCGGGTAGTGTCCCGGCGGGAACTTTTGGAGGAGGTATGGCGGCAGCCGTCGGTCGGCGAGGACCAGACCATCGACGTTCACCTGTACTGGCTGCGCCGAAAGATGGGCGAGTCCGCGGCGAAGCCGCGTTACCTGCGCACCGTGCGGGGGGTCGGCTTCCGGCTGGTGGTCCCGGACTGAGGCTGGCGCTGGCGTACCTCACCGCCGGCATGTGCGCGCTGGTCGCACTCGCCTTCCTGGTGCCGCTCGGGTTGACCCTGCGCGAGGAGGTCCGCGACGCGGCGCTGGCCGACGCGGCGCGGCGGGGCGCACTGGTCACCGGGGCTCTCGCGGTGAGCACCGATCCAGCGGCGGTACGCCGGGCGGTGCTGGCCAGCGGCGACGATCCGGCCATCCGGCCGGTGGTGCACGGGTTGGGCGACGCGGAGCCGGTCGGCCGCGCCCCCGAGAGCGACCTGGATCGGGCCCGTACCGAGCAGCGGTCGATCATCGCCGCCGTCGACGGTGGCCTGGTGCGGCTCGATCCGGTGGTCCTCGACGATCGGATCGCCGTGGTGGAGACCTTCGTTCCCGACGCACGGTTGCGGGAGGGGGGCGACCGGACGTGGTGGTTGCTGGCCGGGGTCGCCGTGGCGCTGGTGGGGGCGGCGGTGATCGTGGTGGACCGGGTGGCGACGCGGACGGTCGACGCCACCGCCGGGCTGGTCGGGGCGGCCATCGCGGTCGGCGACGGTGATCTGGGCGTCCGGGTGGAGCCCGGCGGTCCCCGGGAACTGGTCGAGGCGGGGTACGCCTTCAACCGGATGGCGGACCGGCTGGTAGCCGCCCGCACCGACGAGCGGGAGCTGGTCGCGGACCTGTCGCACCGGCTGCGTACGCCACTGACCGTGCTGCGGCTGGACGCCGAGGGGTTGGACTCGGACGACACCGGCGTCGGCACGTTCAGCGCGGCGGAGTTGGACCGGCGGCGGACGATCCGACGGATTCGGCAGGCGATCGTCACCCTGGAGGGCGAGGTCGACGTGCTGATCAAGACGACCCGCAAGGCTGTCACCCGCGAGACCGGGCCGGCCGAGTGCGACGTCAGCGAGGTGGTCCGGGAGCGGATGGTGTTCTGGGCCGCGCTGGCCGGCGACCAGAACCGCCCCTACCAGGTGATCGGCGCCCAGTTGCGGGTCCCGGCGCCGGTCCCCCGGGCCGAGTTGGCCGCCGCCCTGGACGCGGTGATCGGTAACGTCTTCCGCTACACGCCGCAGGGGACGGCGTTCGAGGTGGCGGTCTCCCGCCGGGACGGGTACGTGGCGATCCGGGTCGACGACGCCGGCCCGGGCATCGCCGACCCGGACCGGGCGCTGCGTCGCGGCGCGAGCGACCAGGGTTCCACCGGGCTGGGGCTGGACATCGCCAAGCGGGTGGCGGTGCAGGCCAACGGCTCGGTGAGCATCGACCGGGCCCGCCTCGGCGGGGCCAGCGTGGTGATGCTGCTGGCGGACCCGGGGGCGACGCCCCGGCAGGTCAGCCGGTTCGGGCTGGTCGGCCGGATGGCCCGGGAGGTCCGGGAGCAGCAGGGGACCCGCTGGCCCCGCCGTCGTTCCTGACCCTCACCGGCCGCTCAGCGCCGCCCGGCCGCGTACGCGTCGATCTCGGCGCTGATCCGGGCCTTGTCCCCGGGCGCCAGGAACGAGGCGGTCACCGCGTCCTTGGCCAGCGCGGCCAGTCGGTCGGTACCGGCGTCGAGCAGCCGGGCGGCCACGGCGTACTCGTCGTTGAGGGTGGTGCCGAACATCGGCGGGTCATCGGAGTTGACGGTGACCAGGACGCCGGCGTCGACCAGCCGCCGCAGGGGATGGACGGAGATGTCGGGAACCGCCCGGGTCCGCACGTTGGAGGTCGGGCAGACCTCCAGCGCGATCCGGTGCTCGGCCAGGTACGCCAGCAGTTCCGGGTCGTCGGCGGCGGAGATGCCGTGGCCGATCCGCTCGGCGCCGAGTTCACGCAGCGCGTCCCAGACCGTCTGCGGGCCGGTGGTCTCCCCGGCGTGCGGCACCGACCGCAGCCCGGCCGCCCGGGCCTGGTCGAAGTACGGCTTGAACTGCGGCCGGGGCACGCCGATCTCCGGGCCGCCCAGGCCGAAGCTGATCAGCCCGTCGGGCCGCTCCTCCAGCGCGATGCGCAGGGTCTCCTCGGCTGCCGGCAGTCCGGCCTCGCCGGGGATGTCGAAGCACCAGCGCAGGGCGATGCCGAAGTCGGCCTCGGCCCGTTTGCGGGCGTCCTCGATCGCCTCGCAGAACGCCGGTGCGGGGATGCCGCGGCGCACGTGCGAGTACGGGGTGACGGTCAGCTCGGCGTAGCGGACCTGCTGCCGGGCCAGTTCGCGGGCGACCTCGTGGGTGAGGATCCAGACGTCCTCCGGGTCGCGGATGAGGTCCACCACGCTCAGGTAGATCTCGATGAAGTGGGCGAAGTCGCGGAAGGCGAAGTAGTCGGCCAGCGCCTGCGGGTCGGCCGGGACCGGGCTGCGCCCCTCGTGCCGCGCGGCGAGCTCGGCCACGATGCGGGGCGAGGCGGAGCCGACGTGGTGCACGTGCAGCTCCACCTTGGGCAGGCCGGCGATGAAGGTGGGCAGGTCGGTCACGGGTTGTTCTCCTCTGCACGGGCGCCGGTGCGGGCGACCACGAAGATCCGGCGGAACGGGAAGTACACCCGACCATGCCGCACCGGGTACGCCTCGGCGAGGCGTAGCCCCAGTTCGGTCCGGAAGTCGGCCCAGCCGTCGGCGTCCAGCGCGGCCTGTACCGGGCGCAACGCGGTGCCCTCCATCCAGCGCAGCACCGGATGGTCGGCTCCCGGTTCGGCGGGTAGCAGGTGCACGTACACAGTCTCCCAGGCGTCGACGGCGCACCCGATGCCGGCCAGTGACGCCGCGTAGTCGACGGCGTCGTCGACCGGGTCGGCCCGCAGCAGCGGGCCGAGGGTGTCCACCCACCGGTCCCGGCGGGCGATCTCGTGCAGGGCCCGGTGCGACGGGGCGGTGAAGTTGCCGGGCACCTGGAACGCCAGCCAGGCGCCGGGGGGCAGTTCCTGGGCCCAGCGGGCCAGCAGGTCCCGGTGCTCGGGCACCCACTGGAGCACCGCGTTGGCGACGAGCACGTCGACGTCGGGCCCGGGTCGCCAGTCGGCGGCGTCACCGACGCGGAACTCGGCCCGGGTGTCGAGGGCGGCGGCGCGGGCGATCATTTGCGGGGACGTGTCGAACCCGACGACCCGGGCGTCCGGCCAGCGGGCGGCGAGGGCCGCGGTCAGGGTGCCGGGGCCGCAACCGAGGTCGACCACGGCACGCGGCCGGTCCACCGGGATCCGGGCGACCAGGTCGTGGAACGGACGGGACCGCTCGCTGCCGTAGCGGAGGTAGGTGCCGGGATCCCACATCGTCAACTCCAAACCGTACGTACGTTTTGTTCAAACCTACGGCCCGCGTCCCGGGCCGGCAAGCCGGTCACTAGGCTCGGGCGCATGGAACAGCGCAGCTTCGACCGGCTCGGCCGGCAGGTGGGTGTGGTCGGCCTGGGTGCCTGGCAGCTCGGGGCGGACTGGGGACAGGTCGGCGAGGACGACGCCCTGGCCGTCCTGGCCGCCGCCGTGGACTCCGGAGTCACCTTCCTCGACACCGCGGACGTCTACGGCGACGGCCGCAGCGAACAGATCATCGGCCGCTTCCTGCGGGAACGACCCGGGCACGGGCTGACCGTGGCGACCAAGATGGGCCGCCGGGTGGCCCAGACGCCGCAGGCGTACACCCTGGACAACTTCCGGGCCTGGACCGACCGGTCCCGGGCCAACCTCGGGGTGGACACCCTGGACCTGGTCCAACTGCACTGCCCGCCGACGCCCGTCTTCGCCGACGACCGGGTCTTCGACGCCCTGGACACCCTGGTGCAGGAGAAGCGGATCGCCGGGTACGGCGTCAGCGTCGAGACCTGCGACCAGGCGCTCACCGCGATCGCCCGGCCCGGGACCGCCAGCGTGCAGATCATCCTCAACGCCGTCCGGCTCAAGCCCCTGGAGCGGGTGCTGCCCGCCGCCGCCTCCGCCGGTGTCGGGATCATCGCGCGGGTGCCGCTCGCCAGCGGTCTGCTCTCCGGCAAGTACGACGAGCACACCACCTTCGCCGCCGACGACCACCGGAACTACAACCGGCAGGGGGAGAGCTTCGACATCGGGGAGACCTTCTCCGGCGTCGACTACGACCTCGGCCTGGCGGTCGTCCGCCGACTCGCCCCGCTGGTCGGTCCCGACCGCACCATGGCGCAGTTCGCGCTCCGCTGGATCATCGACCAGCCCGGCGTCACGGTCGTCATCCCCGGCGCCCGCAACCCGCAGCAGGCGCGCGGCAACGCCACCGCCGCGGCGCTGCCGCCGTTGACCGACGCGGAACGCGACACCGTACGCGCCGTCTACGACGAGTTGGTCCGGCCCCGGGTGCACGACCGGTGGTGAGCCGTGCCGGCAGGGTGCTCGCGGCCGGCCCCGCCAGCCCGGATGCTGGGGGTGGGGCCGGCGTGGCCGGCGCACTGGAGGTGGCACGAATGAGAGGTTGGTTCACGCTCACCCTCGGCCTTCTGGCCGTGGTGACCGGCGCCGTCTGGACGGTGCAGGGGCTCGGCTACGTCAGCGACAGCGTCATGACCGACCAGCGGATCTGGGCCGTGCTCGGTCCGGCGCTGGCGGCGGTCGGGCTCGGCCTGCTCTGGCACGGCATGCGGTCCCGGCGGGGCGGCTGAACCGACGGCGGGCGACCGCCCGGACGGCCCGGGAACGCGGAAAGCCCCGCGTCCGAAACAGACACGGGGCTTCTCGTCGATCCGGCTGGCCGGATCACCCGGGCCGGCGGCTGCCGACCGGCACTGGTCAGATGGGGCGGACCTGCTCGGCCTGCGGACCCTTCTGACCCTGGGCGATCTCGAACTCCACCCGCTGGTTCTCCTCCAGCGTGCGGTAGCCGCTGGTCTGGATGGCCGAGAAGTGGACGAACACGTCAGCACCCCCGCCGTCGACGGTGATGAAGCCGAAGCCCTTGTCAGCGTTGAACCACTTCACGGTTCCCTGCGCCATGTGTATCTCCTTCTAAAACTGGCGGCCGAGCACACCGTGCGGCCGATTGGCCGTTTTCGAGCAGCGGTGCCTGAGGCGGCCCCCACGAAGGAGACTTCTCTCAACCCACGCCGTCTCTACAACAGCGGGGATCAGCAAACCACGTACGCAAAAACTTCGCACAGCCTACCGGACGAAATTCTCCGACATGTGACCTGACGGATGCCGGATCTCCGCTCGGCGGCTCCCTCGGGTCATGCGAAAGGCCCCCGACCGCCGCCGCGGGAAGGGGCACACCGCCGGTCCCGGTCAGTCCGGCCAGCTGCCGGTCAACCGGCGTACGCCGACCGCGCCGCCACGGTCCACCGCCGCCCGGACCACCGCAAAAATCGCCCCCTGCAGCGCCGCCGCGGCGAGGACCTCGCCCCAACCGCGGTCCTCATCGGTCGCGCTGGGGGCCTCACCATCCCCCGCGGTCATCTTCCAGACCTGCCGGAAGATGACCCCGGCGACCGTGCCGGCCGCCAGACCGAGCAGCACCCCGACGGGTCGGTATGCCGCCTTGCCGATGCCCTTGCTCACCTACGCCTCCCCCGCACGATCAGCAGCACCACCACCGCTGCCAGCGCCCCAGCCGCGACCGCCGCCCAGGGGGCCGGGCCGCGCCGCAGCGCCTCCCGGTATTCCTGCGACCGCAGCTCGTCGGTCTTCTGCGCCGCCTGCCCGCGAACCCGGGCCACGGTGAGCGCCGCCTGCCCGCGCATCCGTTCCCTCGCCTGCCCGGCGGAGGACCGCAGCCGGGCCTTGACGTCGGCCTTCGCGGCCAACAACTCCATCGTCTCGCCCAACTCCACCCGGGTACGCCGGATCTCCTCGCGCAGCGCCTCGGTGTCGCCGGTCCCGTTGCCCGTCATGCCCGTCCCCTGTCCTTCACGGCCGCGGTGACCACGTCCATGTCCGCCCGCAGGCTGCGGACCGTCCTCTCCGGAACCGGGGGTACGGCACGGCTGACCTGCTTCTTCCCGACCAGGGCGAGGACCCCGGCGACCAGGAACAGCAGCACCGCCACGATCAGGGCGGCCGCCCACGCCGGCAACGCCAGGTCCAGCAGCAGGATCGCCGTGGTGACCAGCGCGCCGAGGCCGTAGAAGGCGAGCGCCCCGCCACCGCCGAAGAGGCCGATGCCGATCCCGGCGTGCTTGCCCTTCTGGGTCAGCTCCGCCCGGGCCAGCGCCAGCTCGTCCCGCACCAGTCGGGAGACCTGCTCGGTGGCCCGCTGCACCAGCTCGGCGGTGGAGGGCTCGTTCCCCTTCGTGGACGTGCGGTGGTTCGCGACGTCAGCCATGCTGTCCTCCTTTCGTCATCACCGCGCTGAATGCCCGCAGTCGCTGCCCGTCAATCCTGCGTACGGTGACCAACCACATCTGACCTCAGGTTGGGCCGTACCGTCCGGCGAAACGCAGAAGCCGATCCGACGAAGCCCCCGTGACCGCCGGTCACGGGGGCTTCGTGGAGACGGGTCAGCGGTGGCCGTCGAGGGAGTCCCGGGCACCGACGAGCGGCCCGCCGCGGCCATCGGCGTCAGCGCCGCTGCCGTCGTCGCCGGACTCGCCCCGGCCGTCGGACCCAACCTCGATCTTCTCCCGGGGCTCGGCATCGTTGTCCGGGCCGACGAAGGCCTCGCTGCGCGCCTCACCGTCGCCGCTGCCGCCGAAGACGCGGGCGTCGTCCGGCACGTCGGTCTCCGTACGACGGCGCACCGGGCGGCGCGGCTGCACCCACTGCCAGGGCAGGGTGCCGGAGGAGTCGCCGATCTCGGTCCGCGAGCGCGGCAGGGCGGTCGGCCGCTGGTCGCGGATCCAGCCGACCAGATGCTCGCGGACCAGGCAGCGCAGATCCCAGAGGCTGCCCGCGTCGGCGGCGCTGACCAACGCGCGGAGCTTGACCAAACCGCCGGTCGCGTCGGTCACCTGGAGCACGCACACCCGGCCGTCCCACAGGTCGGTGCTCTCCACCAGCCGGCGCAGTTCCTCGCGCATCGTCTGCACCGGGACCGACCAGTCGACGTCGAACTCGGCCGTGCCGAGCACCGCCGCCTCGGTCCGGGTCCAGTTCTGGAACGGGGTGCTGGTGAAGTAGGAGGTGGGCAGGATCAGGCGTCGGTCGTCCCAGATCTGCACCACCACGTAGCTGAGGGTCAGCTCCTCGATCCGCCCCCACTCCCCCTCGACAACCACCACGTCGTCGAGGCGTACCGCGTCGCTGAAGGCGAGTTGGAGACCGGCGATGACGTTGCCGAGCAGGCTCTGGGCGGCCAGCGCGGCGACCACACCGGCCACCCCGGCACTGGTCAGCAGGCCGGCGCCGATGCCGCGTACGGCGGGAAAGGTCATCAGCATCACGCCGATGGCCAGCACCACGATCACCGCGATGGTGAGCCGCCGCAGCAGGACAACCTGGGTGCGCACCCGCCGGGCGTGGCGGTTGTTCGGCACGTCCACCCGGAACCGGGCCAGTGCGGTGTCCTCCACCACCACCAGCAGCGCCGCCACCAGCCAGGCGGCGGCGGCGACCACGGCGAGCACCAGGGTGTGCAGCACCACCTGCCGCCACTGGGTGCCCACCGCGTACCCGGTGCTGAACCGCACCGCGAGTTGCACGGCCAGCACCGTCGTGGCGACCTGGAACGGCCGATGGACGTGCTCGGCGAGTTCGGTCATCAGCAGCGAACGCCGGCCGAGCCGGCGGATCATCCGATGCACCACCGCGGCGGCGAACAAGGCGATGGCTGCCGCGGCTGCCGCGGCAGCCATCGTCACGAGGTAGTTCCGCACTGAGTCTCCCTCCGAACAGGCGGGTCAGCTCCGGGCAAAAGCCCTATGGTGCCTGGGCATCCGGATATTGACCAACTCAGACGCGGCGGTAGCGGGACTGCACGAAACAGTAGACACCGAAGGCGGCGATGCCGAGGGCCATCAGCACCAGCAGGAGCTGACCGTAGGGCTGGTCCCGCAGGGTACGCAGGGCGCCGTCCAGGCCCCGCGACTTCTCCGGGTCGTAGCGCACGGCGGCCACCACGATCAGCAGGCCGGCGATCGCGAACACGGCCCCTCGGGCGCTGTAGCCCGCCATACCCAGCCGGCGGCTGAGCGTCCGGGTCTTCGGGCTCATCTCGCCAATCTTCAGGTTGCGCTCGAACTTCTTCTTGAGGCCGTAGACCACCATGCCGATGCCGACGGCGGCGAGCACCAGGCCGGCGAGCCCGACCAGCCAACGACCGCCGGTGGAGGCCATCAGCCGGGCGGAGAAGGCTTCCTGCTGGTCGGCGCTGTCGGCGCTGGCGTCGCGAACGACCAGGACCGCGGTCCAGGCGAGCCAGAGGAAGACCACGGTACGCACGACCGAGGCGATCCGCTCGAACAACCGCTCCCTGCCCCGCTTGGCGTGGTGGCCGACGGCCGCCTCCAGCGCCTGCCAGACGGCCATGGCGGCCAGGCCGACGGCGATCGCGATCAACAGAAACTTGCCCATGGGCTGCGCGCCCAGGGTACGTAGCGCACCGTCGTGGTTGGCCTTCTCGCCGGAGCCGCCGAAGGCGACCTGGAGGGCGAGCCAGGCGAAGAGCAGGTGCACGATCCCGTAGCCGACGAAGCCGGCCCGGGCGAGGAGTTCCAGCCAGCGGCTGTCCGCGGTGCGGGCGGCGGTGGCTCCGGCGTTCCGGGTGAGAGACATGGGGCCGTCTATTGCCGGTCGCGCAGATCGGCAAACGTGGGCCCCGCCGGGCCGGTCAGCCGTTGGGGTTGCGCGCCACCCGGATCTTGACCTCCTGGTCGGTGACGCTGTCCAGCGTCACCGCGAAGCCGCCGACCTCGGCGGCCTGCTGGCCGGTGGTCAGCGAGACCCGCTCGCCGGCGACCTCGACGGTGACCTGGTCACCCTCCGCGCCGATCAGCTTGGCCTTGACGCCGAGAATGTTGGCCTGGGCGTCGACGCCCCGGTCGAAGGTGATCGTGCAGGCGTCCAGACCGCAGTCGGTGCTGGCGCCCTCGGAGCTGCAGCCGGCCAGCAGCGCCGCACCGAGAGCGAGGGGGGCCAGCAGGCCGGCGGCCCGTCGGGTGAGGGAGGAGATACCGGTTCGGGTCGTCACCCGACCAAGGGTACGAGACGCGGGCCAGACGGGCACCGCTCGAGCCGAGGCGGGCGGTTACCGCCGAACCGGACCGGCCGGCCCGGCGCCGGGAGACAATGGCCCGGTGAGTTTCCTGGTCGAGGAGAACCCTGCCAAGCGCCGCTTCGAGATCCTGGTCGACGGCGCGCTGGCCGGCTTCACCGCGTACCTGCCCCGGGGCGAGGTGCGGGTGTTCACCCACACCGAGGTACGCCCGGAGTACCAGGACATGGGCGTCGGCGCGGCACTGGCCCGCAACACCCTGGAGCAGGTACGCGCGGAGGGTGGCCGGGTGGTGCCGCAGTGCCCGTTCATGCGGGCCTTCATCACCCACCACCCCGAGTACGCCGACCTGGTGGTCGCGCCCACCTGACCGCTGTGGCGGCCGGCCCCGGGACGTGCGACAGTGCCGGGATGGACGCGCTGCCGCTGGCCGACGCCAGCACACCGGCCGACATCCCGGGCGTACGCCTGCTCGGCCTGGTGGTCGGCGGCTTGCTGCTGCTCGCCGCCATCCGGGCGATGTTCCGGCGACGCTGACCGGAGGGTTTCGTCGATGATCGGCACGGGTACCTCCGGCTCCTGATGAAGCTGTCCACGAACTCCATGACGTTGCGGCGCGCGGCGCGCAGCCTGTTCGGCTGGACCGCCCTGCGGCCCCATCAGCTCGCCGCGATGCGCGCCGTGATGAAGCGGCGCGACGCGCTGGTGGTGCTGCCCACCGGTGCCGGCAAGTCGGCGATCTACCAGATCCCGGCCAGCCTGATCCCCGGCCCGACGGTGGTGATCTCCCCGCTGCTGGCCCTTCAGCAGGACCAGATCGCCGCGCTCAACGAACGGCAGCGTCCGGAGCTGCGGGCGGTACGGATCAGCTCCGCGGAGAGCCCGGCCCAGCAGGCCGAGGCGATCACCGAGATCCGCGACGGGCGGGCGGAGTTCCTCTTCATCACCCCGGAGCAGCTCGGCAACCCCGACCGGATGGCCGAGGTGAGGTCGCTGAAGCCGGCACTGGTCGCGATCGACGAGGCACACTGCATCTCCGCCTGGGGCCACGACTTCCGCCCGGACTACCTGGCGCTGGGTCACCTCGTCGACGGCCTCGGCCGGCCGCCGGTGGTCGCTCTGACCGCCACCGCGTCACCCCCGGTACGCGACGACATCATCGCCCGACTGCGGCTGCGCGACCCGGAGGTGGTGATCTCCGGGCTGGATCGGCCGAACCTCTTCATCGAGGTCGCCCACTGCCCGACGGACGACTACCGGTGGCGGCGGCTGACCACGCTGCTGGGCGACGACGAGCGCCCCGGCATCATCTACGTTCCCACCCGCCGCACCGCCGAGGAGCTGGCAACACGGCTCACCGATGCCGGTTTCCCGGCGCGGCACTACCACGGCGGTATGCCCACCGGTGCCCGCCAGGACCTGCACGAGGCCTTCCTCGCCGACCAGGTGCCGATCATGGTGGCCACCTCGGCCTTCGGCATGGGCATCGACAAGCCGAACATCGCCTGGGTGGTCCACATGGCGCTGCCCGACTCCCCGGACAGCTACTTCCAGGAGATCGGCCGTGCCGGTCGGGACGGCGAACCGGCCCGGGTGCTGCTGCTGTGGCGGGCCGAGGACGTCTCACTCCAGCGCTATTTCAGCGGCGGCCTGCCCGACCCCACCGAGCTACGGGACCTGGCCGCGCTGCTGCGCAAGCAGCCCCGCACCAGGAAGGAGCTGCGCGAGCTGACCGGCCTCGGCGCGCGCAAACTGGGCCAGTACCTGGCACTGCTGGAGCAGGTCGGGGCGGCGCAGCCACGCGCGCGGCAGAAGATCGGCGCTTCCCGGTACTCCCCCACTCCGGTGGACGCCGCCCGCGCGGCGGTGGCCGAGGCGGAACGCCGGCAGACCGTCACCCGCTCGCGCACCGACATGATGCGCGCCTTCGCCGAGACCACGGCCTGCCGGGGGCAGACGCTGCTGGCGTACTTCGGCGAGCAGATGTCCGCCGTCTGCGGGCACTGCGACAACTGCCACGAGGGCACCAGCCGCGCCGACGACGGCGCGGTCGGCCCGTTCCCGGTGCACAGCCAGGTCCGGCACCCGGAGTGGGGGACCGGCCTGGTGCTCAACTACGTCGACGACCGGATGACGGTCCTCTTCGACGAGGTCGGCTACAAGACGCTCTCCGTGCCCGTGGTGTCGGAGCAGGGCCTGCTGACGCTGGACTAGCCTGACCGGGCACCCGCGCGGGTGCCACGGACGTGTGAGAAGTGACCCAGGGCGAGAGGGGCTCAAGTCGTGATCGAACAGCCGGCGTACACCGGTTTCGGGTTCTCCGACGAGGAGTGGGGGCTGCTGGTCGGCCTGCCGCAGGCGGTGCTCACCGCCGCCAGCGCCGCCGAGTCCGACGGCTCCCGACGCACCCGTGCGGAGACCGCCGCCGGGCTGGAGACCATCGCCGCCGGCCGGGAGTCGGCCAGCCCGCTGGTCGCCGCGGTGGCCGGGGAACTCGTGTCCCGGGTGGGCGATCCGGAGGCGGGCGAGGAACTGCCGGTCATCGAGCCGGCCGACCCGCAGGGCCTGATCGACGACGTGCTGGCCCGGGCCGGTCAGGCGTCGGCCCTGCTCGCCGCCAAGGTCGACGAGGGCCAGGCCGGGGCGTACCGACACTGGCTGGTGGAGATCGCCGAGCAGGTGGTGGGCGCGGCCTCGACGGGCGGCATCCTCGGCATCGGTGGCGACCAGGTCAGCGACTCGGAGCGGCGCTTCCGGGACCGGCTCTCGCACGTGCTCAACGACTGACGGCCGACGACGACGGCGGTCCCGGTGGACCGCCGCCGTCTCGTGGCGCCGACCGATCAGGCGACCCGGCGCCGGAACAGCACGGCGGCGAGCAGCACGGACACCAGCAGGATGCCGAGGCACCAGGCCGCCGCGATGGCCGGTGCCGACCCGGGCGGCGTGCCGAGCAGCAACGCCCGCAGCGTCTCGATGACCGGGGTGACCGGCTGGTGGTCGGCGAAGCCGCGCAACCAGCTCGGCATAGTCTGCACCGGAACGAACGCGCTGCTCGGGTAGGGCAGGAACATGACCAGGAAGGTGAAGCCGCTGGCCGCCTCCGGGGTCCGGGCGATCAGCCCGAACGCGGCGGACAGCCAGGACACCGCGAGCAGGAACAGCAGCAGCACCCCGGCCGCGGCGAGCCAGCCCAGCGGGTCGACGGCCGGGCGGAACCCGATCGCCACGGCCACGCCGAGGACGAGCACCGTCGAGACCAGGTTGCGCAGGACGCTCGCGACGACGTGGCCGCCGAGGATCGCGGTGGCGGCGACGTCCATCGTGCGCAACCGCTCGACCAGGCCGTTGCCGAGGTCGGTGGTGACGCTCATCGCGGTGCCCGCCGCCCCGAAACCGGCGCAGAGCAGCAGCACCCCGGGGACGACGTAGGTGACGTACGCGCCGCCGGTGTCGATGGCGCCGCCGAAGAGGTAGACGAAGATCAACATCAGGATCACCGGCAGCAGCAGCGAGGTGAGCAGCGCGTCGACGTTTCGGCGGGAGAGTCGTACGCACCGTTGCACCAGGACGGACAGCTCGGCGCCCCGGGCGGTCAGCTCAGACACCGGCTACCTCCCGGTGGGTGGCGGGCGTCTGCCCGGTCAGGGTGAGGAAGACGTCGTCGAGCGTCGCGGTGCGCAGGTGGAAGCGCTCGACGCCCTGCCGGTCGGGGTCGACCTCGTCGAGCAGTCGGCGGACCTGCGGCGCGTCGCCGTCGATGGGTACGGCCAGTTCGCGCCGGCCGGGGTCGATGTGGGCCAGCCGACCGCCGAGCCGGCGGGCCGCGGCGGCGAACCGGTCGTCGTCGCGCATGGTCAGTTCCAGCCGGTGGGCACCGAAGCGCCGCTTCAGCTCCTCGGCGGTCCCCTCGGCCGCCAGCCGGCCCCCGTGCAGGACCGCGACCCGGTCGGCGAGTTGGTCGGCCTCCTCCAGGTACTGCGTGGTCAGCAGCACCGTGACACCTCCGGCGGCCAGCTCCGCGACGACCTCCCACAGCGCCTGCCGGCTGCGCGGGTCGAGCCCGGTGGTCGGCTCGTCGAGGAAGATGACCGACGGCGAGCCGACCAGGCTGGCCGCGAGGTCGAGCCGGCGACGCATCCCGCCGGAGTAGGTCGACACCCGGCGGTCGGCCGCCGCCGCCAGGTCGAAGCGCTCCAACAGGTCGGCGGTGCGCCGACGGGCCGCCGGGCGGGGCAGCCCGGCGAGCCGGGCCAGCATCGTCAGGTTCTCCATCCCGGTCTGCGCGTCGTCGAGGGCCGCGTGCTGGCCGGCGAGGCTGATCAGTCGGCGCACCCGGCGCCGGTCGCGGACCACGTCGAGACCGTCCACCCGGGCGCTTCCGCCGTCGGGGGCGGTCAGCGTCGACAGGATCCGAATCGTGGTGGTCTTGCCCGCGCCGTTGGGTCCCAGCAGGGCGTGCACGCTGCCCCGGGCCACCCGCAGTGTCAGCCCGTCGAGCACCGTCACCGCGCCGAAGGACTTGCGCAACCCGACGGCCTCCACCGCCGAAGTTGTCCGCTCCCCCATGGTTCCTCACTCTCCGCATTCTGCGTATGCCATACGCTCTACTGCGTAGAGGATACGCAGAAGCTAGGATGGGGTGTCAACACCGCGAGCGAGAGGCGAGGATGAACGAGCCGGACGACGACCTGCCCGAGAGCGTGGCTATCGCCTGGGGCCTGCGGGAGCGTCCCGGCAAGGGCCCCCGACGCAGCCTCACCCTGGACCAGGTCGTGGCCGCCGCCATCCGGGTGGCCGAGGCCGACGGACTGGCCGGGGTCTCGATGAGCCGGGTCGCCGGCGAGCTGGGCGTGGCCACCATGTCGCTCTACCGCTACGTCCCGGCGAAGACCGACCTGGTGGATCTGATGACCGACGCCGCCTACGGCGATCCTCCGCCGCCACGCGACCCGGACGAGGGATGGCGGTCGGCGCTCACCCGCTGGGCCGAGGGCAACGTGGCGGCCATCCGCCGCCACCCGTGGCTGCGGCACGTGCCGGTCAGCGGCCCGCCGATCCGCCCCAACCAGGTGCGCTGGATGGAACGAGGGCTCGACTCCCTGCGCGGCACCGGCCTGTTGCCGAGCGAGCGCCTGTCGACGGTCCTGCTGGTCAGCGGATACGCCCGGAACTGGGCGACGCTGACCGTCGACCTCGCCGAGGCGGCCGCCCGCTCCCAGCTCACCGCCGAAGAGGCCGGCGTCCGCTACTGGCAACACCTCGAACGGCTCACCCGGGCGGGCGCCTTCCCGGCGATCCGGGAACTGCTCGCCGAGTGGGCCGCCGCAGAGGACGACGAGGAGTTCGACGCGGAGTGGCAGTTCGGCCTCGACCGCCTGCTCGACGGTGTCGAGGCCCTGATCAGTGGCCGGACGCCCGCCACCTGAGCGGCAGCGGGGCCGGGTCAGGTCTCCTGCAACAACGTGAGCACCGCCCGCTCCGCCTCGTCGCGCGACGCCCGCCGGCCAACCGGCACCAGCACACCGTCGTGGTAGAGATCCACCACCCGCGGATCCACGTACGACGTGCGCGCCACCGTCGGGGTGTTGCCCAGCAGCTCCGCCACCGCACGCATCACGGCGGCGACCGCCCTGCGGCGCGCGGTGGCCGACCGCTGCCGGCCCACCGTAGCCAGCTCGGTGGCCGCCAGCACGGTGGCGTGCCAGGTCCGGAAGTCCTTCGCGGTCATCTCCCCGCCACTGGCCTCGCGCAGGTAGTCGTTGATCTCGTCGCTACGCACGTCGCGCCAGGCGCCGCCGTCCCGGTAACCGAAGAGCCGCTGCTCGCCGCGGCGGCGGCGGCGCAGCGCGGTCAGCACCCGGCACAGCTCCGGGTCCTCGATCCGGCGGACCTGCTCGATGCCACCCTTCGCGGGAAACTCGAACACCACGCAACCGCCCCGAAACCGGGCGTGCTCGGGGCGCAGGGTGGACACGCCGAAGGTGGCGTCCTCGCCGACGGCGTACTGGCCGTTGCCGACCCGGAACATACCCATGTCGAGCAGCCGGGTGACGGTGGCCAGCACCCGCTCCCGGTGCAGGCCATGCCCGTCCAGGTCACGTGCGATCCGGGCACGCAGCGCCGGCAACCGGCGGGCCACCTCCAACACGTGGTCGAACTTCGCCTCGTCCCGCCTGCGCCGCCACTGCGGGTGGTAGAGGTACTGCTTGCGCCCGGCCGCGTCGATGCCGGTCGCCTGGATGTGCCCGTTCGGGTACGGCGAGATCCACACGTCCTGCCAGGCCGGCGGGATCACCAGATCCCGCAGCCGGGCCCGCTCCTGCGGGTCGCGGACCGGCTCGCCCTGCGGGTTCAGGAACACCCAGCCCCGACCGGCCCGGCGACGCCCGTAGCCCGCCCGGCCCGGATCACTACGCCGCAACCGCACCGGATATCCGCACCGCCTCTTCGGCCTCGTCCACGGCGGCCAGCACCCGGTCCACCGCAATGGCCGCCAACGTCGGATGGGTTCCTACCCCGGGCCGGCACGGGCAATCCCGCTCCCCGCCCCACAGCACGCGGTGCCGGGGCCGGTCCGGTGG
>NZ_SMJY01000220.1:0-9842 GCF_004348355.1 Micromonospora sp. KC721
TGCAGTTGTGGAGCTGCCACGGTGGCGCGAACCAGAACTGGCAGGCGCAGTCGGACGGTTCGGTGCGGAATCCGCAGTCGGGTAAGTGCCTGGACGTGTCGGGCAACAGCTCAGCGGACGGCGCGGTCGTGCACCTGTGGAGCTGCCACGGTGGCGCCAACCAGAAATGGACCCTGCCCTGATGGCTCTGCCCATGGATCGCCGACACTTCGTCAAGGCGGCGGCACTGTCCGCCGGTGCCGCCCTGCCCTCGGTGATGGTCGCCCGACCGGCCCTCGCTGCCGTCCCGCCTCAGGTCACGCTCCCCGAACGGGGGATCTACGACACCGCCGTCGCCACCGACTGGACCGACGGGTTCCTGACCGGCAACGGCGAGTACGGCGCCATCCTGTACGGCGCGCCGACGCTGGAGAAGGTGATCCTCAACCATCACCGCTTCGTCCTGCCGAACGGCACCCGCAACCTGACCCCACCGGTCCTCTCCGGCCGGCTCGCCGGCGTCCGGAACAAGGCGTTGGCCGGTGACTACCGCGGCGCGAACGCCGACTTCACCTCCGGCTGGGGCCTGCGCTGGACCCAGGCCTTCCACCCGGGCTACGAGCTGCGGATCAGCACGCCCGGCATGACCACGACCAACGACTACGCCCGGATCACCGACTTCCGAACCGGCGAGGTAACCTCCACCTGGACCGACGGCTCCGGCGTCTGGACCCGGCGGGTCTTCGTCTCCCGGGCCGACAGGGTGGTCGTCCACGAACTCGCCCCCGCGTCCGGCCGGACGATCGACACCACGCTGAGCGTCAACGCGGCGCTCGCGGGCGTCGCCAACTCGGTCCGCTTCACCACCCTCACCACGGTCGGCAACGGCTCCGGCTATCTGAATCTGCGGGGCACGTACCCGTCCGGGCAGGGAGCGTTCGGCTACGAGGGCGTCACCCGGGTCGTCGCCACCGGCGGCACGGTGAGCGCGAACGGAGCGACCATCGTCGTCACCGGCGCCACCCGGCTCGTGCTGCTGACCAAACTCGACCGGTACGAGTCGCCCACCGCCTGGGACGCCAGACCACTACACGCCGCGCTGGCCGCGTTGAGCGCCGACTACTCCGCGTTGCGTAGCCGGCACGTCGCCCTGCATTCGGCGATGTACGACCGTTCCCGCCTCGACCTGAACGTCTCGGCGACCGATCGGCGGCTGTCGACGAGCGAACTGATCGCCCGGCAGAACGCCAACCGCGGCGTCATCGACATCGCGCTGCTGGAACGGTTGTACGATTCCGGCCGCTATCTCTTCATCAGTTCCAGCGGGGTCCTGCCACCGCGGCTGACCGGCATCTGGGCCGGGTCGTGGAACGCCGCCTGGGCCGACGACTTCACCACCGACGCGAACGTCAACCTGCAGGTCGCCGGCGGCAACATCCTCGACCTCACCGACGCCATGCAAGGCTACTTCGATCTGATCCTCGGCCAGCTCGCCCACTGGCGGACCAACGCGCGGAACCTCTACGGCGCCCGCGGGTTCCTCGCCCCGTCCCGCACCGACGGCGAGTACGGCCACATGCTGCACTTCGACGCGGGCTTCCCCGGTCACTGCTGGACCGGCGGCGCCGACTGGCTGCTCTACCCGCTGCTGGAGTACTACCAGGTCACCGGCGACCAGGCATTCCTCCGGGACAAGCTGGGCCCGGCGCTGATGGAGCTGGCCCTGTTCTACGAGGACTTCCTGACCCGCACCGACGCGAACGGCGACGTGGTGTTCGTACCGTCCTTCTCGATGGAGAACTCGCCGGCCAGCACCGGTGTCCTCCTGGCGGTCAACGCCACCGGCGACATCCAGGCCGGCAAGCACGCCCTGCGGGCCGCTGTCGACGCCGCCAACGCCCTCGGCGTCGAACAGGGCAGCGGCCAGGGCGTCGAACGCTGGACCGCCCTGCTGGGCAAGCTGCCGCCCTACGCCATCAACGGCGATGGTGCCCTCGCCGAATGGTCCTGGCCCGGGCTCACCGACCGCTACAATCACCGGCACGTCCACCACCTGTACGGGGCTTGGCCGCTGCACGAGATAAACCCCGAGGACGAGCCCGCACTCGTCACCGCCTCGCTCCGGGCGCTGGCCCTGCGCGGCGACGAGAACGTCTCCGCGCACGGCAGCCTGCACCGGGCGCTGGCGGCCGCCCGGCTGAAGGACGGCACCCTCCTCTACGGCAATCTCCGGAAGATCATCGGCAACAATATGATCTTCCGGTCGCTGATGACCGCACACAACCCGAACCTCGACATCTACAACGCCGACGCGGCCCATGCCCTACCCGGCGTGCTCAGCGAGGCGATCGGCTACACCAGGCCCGGCATCGTCGAGTTGTTGCCCGCCCTGCCCGACCAGCTCACGAAGGGCGGCATCACCGGCGTACGCGGTCGCAACCGGGTCCGCGTCGACAGCCTCACCTGGGACCTGGCCGCCCGTACCGTGACGGTGACGCTGACCTCGGCGGTCACCCAGCGGATCACCCTCATCAGTCGCCGCGGAATGGCCTCCGTCGCCACCTCCGTGCCGGTCGCCACCTCCCCGTTCGGGTCACACGCTCGGGTGATCTCACTGTCCGCCGGTGAACCGGCGCAGATCGTCGTGGCTCTGCCTGCGGGCTACCACCGCCTGGTGAACCGGCGCAGCGGGAAGGTGCTCGACGTCTCCGGCGCCTCCACCGCCAACGGCGCCAAGGCCATCCAGTGGGCCTGGACCGGCGGCGCCAACCAGCAATGGCGGTTGGAACCCAATGCCGACCAGTCATTCAGACTGGTCAGCCGCAGCAGCGGCAAGGTGCTCAACGTCCCTGATGGCGCGACCACGCAGGGCATCCAGCTCGACCAGTGGTCCGACACGAACAGCACCCACCAGTGGTGGCGACTGGTCGACACCGGCGACGGCTACCACCGCCTGGTCAACGTCCGCACCGGCCTCGTCGCTGACGTGTCGGGCGGCTCGGTGAACGACGGCGCCCAGGTCGTCCAGTGGGCCGCCAACGGCGGAACCAACCAGCAGTGGCAACTCGTCGCGGTGTAGCCACCGCACCGCGTCAGGGCCAGGGCGACCTGTAGAGCGCCACCTTCCGACGGCGGTCACGCCGTGGGTCAACGCCGCGCGGGCGTGGCCGAATAGGTGGCCACCAGCAGGGTGGCGAAGTCGGCGAGGCGTTCCGCGGTGTGCTCGACCGCAGCGGTGGGCAGCACGATGTGGCTGACCACGAGACGGACGATCGACTCGGCGCCGAACCGCAGATCGTCGTCGCTGATCTCCGGCGCGTGCGCCCGCGCCCAGTCCTGAACGACCGCCGTGGCGGCGACGAGCGCTATCTCCGCCCGCGTGGTCAAAAACGGCAGCAGTGGGTCGGCGTCGCGCGCACTGCTCAGGATCGCCTTGATGAGAGGGTTGCCGGCCGCCTCCCGAAGCACCCGCAGAATCGCCGCGTACGCCCCGGCCCGTACGTCGTCGCCGTGAGTGAACAGGCACGCGCGCACGTCGGCGACGAAGCGCTCCACCTCTCGCCGCGCGAGTGCCTCGGCGAGTCCCGCCTTGCTCGCGAACTCGTTGTACACGGTCTGCCGGCTGGTTCCCACGACGGTGGCGACCTCCGCCATGCGCACGTTGTCCCAGCCGTGGGCGATCGTCAGCTCGCGAGCGGCGTCGACGATCGCGTCACGCAGGTGTTGCCGCGCGACGTCGCGGTAGCGCTTCGAGGTCTCCATCAAGGTCCGAAGTCTAGCCGTCAACCGACTTTACACACAGGCATCCCTTGTAAAGATATGAGACATAGACCATAGTGATGTCCACAATTTGTCGCCCCACTGGAGGTCGACGTGGACCTGTCGCTCGACGCCGTCACCTGGCGCGATACCAAGAAGTACGGCTGGCCGCTGGCGCTGCTCGTGCCGGCACTCCCGTTCCTCGGTTTCGCGCTCTGGCGATTGACCGGTGGTGCCGCCTGGAGCTGGTGGATCGCTCCCGTCCTCGTGTTCGGGGTGATTCCCGTCGCCGACCTGCTGATCGGCGACGACCGCGACAACCCACCCGAGGACGTCGCTCGCCGGCTGCAGGAGGTGCGTTACTACCGCTGGATCACGTACCTCTACCTGCCGGCGCAGTACGCCGGGCTGATCCTCTGCTGCGAGATCTGGGTCCACGGCGGACTGGGGATCGGCGGAATGGCGGGTCTGGTGTTCACCCTCGGCATCGTCAACGGCATCGCCATCAACACCGCTCACGAGCTGGGGCACAAGCGCGAGAAGGTCGAGCGCTGGCTATCCAAGATCGCGTTGGCGCCGAGCGGATACGGGCACTTCCACGTCGAGCACAATCGCGGCCATCACGTGCGTGTCGCGACCCCCGAGGATCCGGCCGCGTACCGTGCTGGGCAGCCTCCGCTCCGCGTGGCGCCTGGAAACCAGCCGATTCCGAATCCGCTCGCGCAGTCCTTGGACGTGGCGCAACGACGTGCTCAACGCCTGGGCGATGACGGTGGTGCTCGCCGCCGGTCTGATCGTCGGCTTCGGGGTGCGGGTCGTGCCGTTCCTCGTGCTGCAGGCGGTCGTCGGCTTCTCCCTACTGGAGGTCGTCAACTACCTCGAGCACTACGGTCTGTGCCGACAGCGGACCGTGGGCGGTCGGTACGAGAAGGTCGACCCACGGCACAGCTGGAACAGCGACCGTGTGGTCACCAACATCTTCCTGTTCCAACTACAGCGGCACAGCGATCACCACGCCAACCCGTTGCGGCGCTACCAGACGCTGCGCACGTTCGACGAAGCCCCACAACTGCCGGCTGGATACGCCACCATGATCGTCGCCGCGCTGGTGCCGCCGCTGTGGCGGCGGATCATGGATCCGAAGGTGGCGGCCCACTACGGCGGCGACCTCTCCTTGGCCAACCGGCGGCGGTGACCGAGGTCAAGGGCGGCTTCTGAACTTCTCGGGGCGGTCGAGCAACCTTTCCGGTCTGCCAGACCACTGACGTGCGTCCGGGTCGACTGAAACGGTTGAAGGAGAGCACCACATGACCCCTCTGCACCCGCCTCGCCGGCTGCGCCCAGCGCTCGCGAGCGTCGTGTCCACGGCCATGCTGGCGGCCCTTGCCGGATGCGGCGGCGGCCCCTCCCCGGTCGAACCCGCTGCCGCCACGCCCACCGCCACCACCCCGGTGACCGTCCCGTCCAGCACAGGCTCTCCGACGGCAGCGGCTGCCGCGAGCACGCCGGCGGCACAGCCTTCGGCCACGAGCACCGCAACGGCGCAGCCGTCGCCCGCGAGCAGCTCGCCGACGACGTCCGCCGCGGCACCGTTGGCGGGACGGATTCGGCCGAAGGTCACCTACCGGGGTGACGCCACCGTCTACGACGCCGGAGACGGCGATGGCGCCTGCCTGTACGGCGCGAGCCGCGACCTCATGATCGCGGCGATGAACCACACCGACTACGAGTCAGCCAAGGCGTGCGGGGCGCACGTCCTCATCCGCGCGGCCAACGGCGCCTCTGTCACGGTCCGGATCACCAACGAATGCCCATTGCCCTGCGCACCCGGCCAACTCGACCTCAGCCCAGAGGCCTTCGCCAAGCTCGCCGACCCCTCGCGCGGCCGGATCCCGATCACGTGGAGGTTGCTGAGCCCCAGCACGTCCGACACGATCTCGATCCGGTACAAGACCGGCTCCACCACATGGTGGTGCGCCATCCAGGCGATCGACCACCGGAACCCGGTGGCGCTGCTGGAGGTCCGCACCAGCGCCGGCTGGCAGCGCCTGCCCCGCACCGACTACAACTACTTCCTCTCCGCCCGCGGCAGCGGGTGCGGCGGCGCGATCAGGGTTACCGACATCTATGGGCAGCGACTGGTCGTCAACGGGATCGCGCTGAGGCCGGACGTCGTGCAGCCGACCCAGGTCCAGTTCGCCAAACGCTGAAACCCGCCTGCGGATCCGTGGTGTTCCGCGCGTCCGCGGCGGCTTGGACGAAGGCGCGGACCAGCGCGCTTTCGCCGGCGCCGCGCCACACCGGTGCGTACCGCAGGATCGGTCCGTCGGTGATGGGCACAAATGTTATGTCACGGCGCAGCCGGGAGGCGGCCGCGAACGATCCGACGGGGGATACGACGCCGCCGGTGGCGATCGCCGTGAACCCCTCCTCAAGGGTGGCCACGGCGATTCCGCGCCGGACGGGCCGCCCGGCCGGTGTCACGGACGGGGTGTGCGCCTGCCATACATAGTCCGGAATGGGCCCCTCCAGATCCACCACCAGGTGATCGCCGAGCTCCTCCATCTCGACCCGACCCCGACGGGCCAGCGGATGATCGGAGGCGACAGCCAGCACCAGCGGCTCGGTGTACAGCTGCGGCCCGACGACGAGGTCGGGCTCGCGGACGGGTAGCCAGAGCAGCCCGGTGTCGACCCGGCCGGCGCGTAGTCCGCCGAACGGGTCGGCGGGCAGGATCTCGCGCATACGCAGCTCACATTGCGGGTGCCGCTGTCGGAAGAGATCGAGGACGGCCGCGATCTCCTGGTGGTGGGTGTCGAAGGTGCCGACGGTCAGGGTGCCGGCCTGCCCGCGAGCGACGGCGGCAGCCTCCTCGAGACCTGCCATGATCTCGCGGTAGCCCGCGTCGAGCCGGTCGCGAAGCCGGTCGCCGAGCGGGGTGAGGCGCACGCTGCGGCTGGTCCGCTCGAACAGGGCACTGCCGATCCGGCGCTCCTGTTGTTTGATCGACTGACTGACCCGCGCCTGGGATACCCGGAGGCGTTCGGCGGTACGCCCGAAATGGAGCTCCTCGGCCAGCGTCAGGAAGATCTCGATGTCGCGCAGCTCCACCAAGCTGTCTCTCCCTCCGGTCACCGCACGTCCGCATCGTGTCCGTGATCTACGCGCCGGGAAGCTTACGGCTGTGGCGTCGCGTCCGGCGATCGTGCCCGGGGCCACCGTCGGCCGCGCGTGGCGTCGAACGATAACCGGTCGCTTATGCGGCGATTCGATCTTGCACATTGTTCCGCAGGGACGGTGGGGCGATCGTGGCTTCCATGAGCGAACGCTTGATCGACATCGTGGCGGTGCCGGATCACCCCGGGGTCTCGCGGTGGCGGGCTGAGGCGTCACGCGGCTTCGTCGCCGGGGTGGCCAGCCTGCGGCCGATCATCCCGTTCGAGCACGACCTTCTGCTGCCTGCGACCCTGGCCATGACGCCGGGCGCCTCGGAGCTGAGCCTGTACGTGGAGCCGCAGTGGCGCCGACGCGGAATCGGCTCCCGGCTCCTGGCCACCGTTCGGGCACAGACCACCGAGTCACGCCTGGTCGCCGACGTGGCCGTGGGCTCGCCAGCGGAGGCATTCTGTCTGCGGCACCGCTTCCAGCACATCCGACCCAGGCGCCATGACCTGCTCACCTACCGCGATGTTCACCGGGCCTGGCTGGGTGAGCTGGTCGACGCCGAACACCCCGGCTACCGCCTGACCCACTGGACCGGCGAGCTGCCCAACGCGGCCCGTGTCGAAGAGCTGCTCACAGGCCCGAGCAGCCCCGGTAACGCCGTACTGACCGCCGCGGACACCGGCGGCGACCTGGCAGCCTACGCCGTGGCGGTCGCCGGTGCGCTCTCCCAGACCCGCGCCCACCAGTACGGACCGGCCGTACTTCCCCACCACCGCGGACAACGGCTGGACCTCTGGGTCAACGCCGCCCTGATCCAGCGACTGCGCCAGGTCCATCCACACGTCAACGAGATCGAAACCACCACCGCCGAGGACGATCCCCACCTACTCGCGCTACGCGAGCACCTTGGCTTCCACCCCCTCCGGCGAACTCACCTCTACGAACTCGCCCCTCCATAAACCCGACCCGCGGAGGCCAACGCGCGCGCACCCGTGAAGACCACCGTCCGTCCGTTCAATTCCCGCGCCTCGCTCATCGAAGTCATGAGCAGCAGGGGCGGATCTTGAAATCGAACACCACACGTAAGGAGAACCATGATGGGACATCGCAGCACCGGATTCTCGGAGCCGGGGCTACGTAGAGTGCGCGACGTACTGGCACGGCATGTCGAGTCCGGGAGGATTCCCGGGCTCGTCGCCCTGGTCAGCCGGGGTGGTGAGACGCACGTCGAGGCGATCGAAACGATGCGTCAGGACGGTGGCCCGTCGATGCGCCGGGACACGATCTTCCGGATGGCTTCGACATCCAAGCCGGTTGCGATCGCGGCGGCGATGCTCCTGCTCGACGAGTGCCGGCTGCGGCTGGACGATCCGGTGGAGTCGTGGCTGCCGGAACTCGCCGACCGACGGGTACTGAAGCGGATCGACGGTCCGCTGGACGATACCGTGCCGGCACGGCGGCCGATCACCGTACGAGACCTGCTGACCTCCACGTTCGGGCTCGGCATGGACATGACGGCGCTGGGCACTCCGATCATGAGCGCGATCGTCGAGCAGGGGCTCACGCCCGATCTGCCGGAGCCGATGCCCGAGCCGGATGAGTGGATGCGCCGCCTGGGCGCGCTTCCGCTGATGCGCCAGCCCGGAGAACGCTGGCAGTACCACATCAGCAACGATCTCCTCGGCGTGCTCGTCGCCAGAGTCGCGGACCAGTCGTTTGAGACGTTCCTGCGCGAACGGATCTTCGACCCGCTCGGGATGACCGACACCGGTTTCCACGTACCCGCCGACAAGCTCGACCGGCTGCCTGTTCTCTACGCCCCCGACCCGCAGACCGGACAGTTCCTCGTCTGGGACGACGCCGAAGGGGGACGCTGGAGCCGACCTCCGGCGTTCCAGGGCGGCGGCGGCGGGCTGGTCTCCACCGTCGATGACTACCACGCCTACTTCCGGATGCTGCTGAACCACGGCATGCACGGCAACGGACGGATCCTGTCCCGGCCCGCCGTCGAGCTGATGACCACCAACCGCCTCACGCCTGGGCAGCAAGCCGCCCGCGACGCCATGGCCCGCGACAACGTCCATGTGTCATTCGGCCAAGGGCAGCACGGCGGCTGGGGCATGGGGATGGCGGTGCGCACCTACCGTGGCGACTATGCGTCCATCGGCCAGTTCGGCTGGGACGGCGGAGCCGGTACCTCGACCTATGCCGACCCGGACAACGGGCTGACCGGAATCCTGCTCACCCAGGTCGGGATGTCCGTCCCGAATTCGGCAAGGCTCATTCACGACTTCTGGACCAGTCTCTACCAGGCGATTGACGACTGACACGCCGCCTGCCCGGCAAGCCCGCCCCCAACCCGGGGCTCGACGGTCAACCCTTGGCGGTCGAACCGTCGACGTTTGCGCCCGGGCTTGGTCTGGTCCTGTCGGCAAGGCCGAGCGGTCCGAGGGTGCGATTCCTCGGGCCGCCGGCCTCAGTGATCGAGATACCGCAGGCACCACCGGGTTTCATCCCATCCGTTCAACCAGATTCCCCACAGAAGACTCGAAGGAGTACACCACCATGTCCGTCACCCTTACCGGCCAGGACAAGGTCACCAGGCGGACCGCCGGGTCCAAGGCCGCTGCCGGGCAGGACCGCCCGGAGCTGCAGAAGGCGATCCAGGAAATCGTCGATTCCGGTTTCGTCGGGGTGCAACTGCGCGTGCACGATGAGCGGGGCGAGTGGGTCGGCAGCGTGGGGGTGCGCAAGCTCGACGAGGCCGGGAAGCCGCCGACGAACGGGCACCACCGGATCGGCAGCAACACCAACGACCTTGTGCACAGTAGAGCCGGTCGGTGTGGCGGCTTGACCCTGACATGGACGGCCGCGCAGATGTCTTGATTGTGTCGATCAAAGCCATCCGCGCGGCCTTCGCTCATTGTGCCTTCACCGGC